>JBOGIN010000065.1:0-9819 GCA_050742275.1 Vicinamibacteraceae bacterium | reverse complement strand
GTCTCCTCCGGAGGTGGCCGCTCGAGGGGCGAGGGGCGAGGGGCGAGGTTTGAGGAACGAGGTTCGGGGCCTTCCGCGCGAGGCCCGGGGCCCGAGGTTCGTGGCTCAACGTTGGCCTCGCCCCGACCTGCGTTCGCGGCTCGTCCCTCATGCGGCGCTGGCTTCGCCGGCGCCGGCAGGTTCGACGGGGGAGGCTCGACGCTTGACGGGGGAGTGGCACGGGGCGCAGGCGTGCGGCCCGCACCTCCAGATGTGGGGCGCGACGAGGCGCCACCACCGCCGAGCGTCTGGAGCAGCTCCGTGAGCGGAACGAGCTTGCGCAGGTGCATCCATCTGAGCAACGCCATCTCGAGGTGATAGCGCGGCTGCGCGGCGTACCGGATCTCGTTCTCGGCCTGTGCCAGCACATCGAAGGCGCGGAGGAGGTCCTCACGGGAGCAGCGAGCCGCAAGTGCCTGAAGCCGCTCGGCGTCTCCTGCCAGCTCTGCATCCCCGAGGCGTGAGGGGTCGATCTGCACGACCATCAGATCGCGAACGAGACCGATCAGCTCTTTGCAGGCGAGGCGGAGGTCCTGTCCTGCTTCCACGAGCCGCCCGACGAGGTCGAACACGTCGGCGGCCCGCTCGTCGAGGACCGTTTCGACGATCTCGAACAACACGTCGCGGCCAATCAAGCCGAGCACCGCCGCCACCTGCTCCGCGGTGACGCGCGCTCCGGCAAACGCAATGACCTGATCGAATGCGCTCAGCGCGTCGCGCACGCTGCCTTCCGCAAAGCGCCCGAGCAACATGAGCGCCGCTTCGTCTACCTCGACACCTTCCGCGTCGGCAATCGTGCGCAGGTGCTGTGCAATGGCGCGCGTGCCGACGGTTCGGAGCTCGAACTCCTGCGCCCGCGAACGAATCGTCTCCGGGATCTTGTGCAGCTCCGTGGTCGCCATCATGAAGACGACATGCGGCGGAGGCTCTTCGATGGACTTCAGAAGCGCGTTGAACGAGGCGTTGGAAAGCTGGTGGACCTCGTCGATGATGAAGATCTTGTAGCGATCGCGAACCGGCGTGATGCCGAGGCCCTCGATGATGATCTCACGAACCTTGTCGACCTGCGTGTGCGTCGCGGCGTCGATCTCGAGGACGTCCAGGTCTCGCCCCTCGGCAATCTCGACGCAGGCGGCGCAGACGCCGCACGGCTCAGGCACCGGCCCCTGCTCACAGTTCAGCGCCCGCGCGAGGATGCGCGCGGTCGTCGTCTTGCCGATGCCGCGAGAGCCGGCAAAGATGAAGGCCTGCGCGATGCGACGGTTGGCGATGGCGTTGCGCAGCGTCTCGGTCACGCCCTGCTGGCCCACCACGTCTTCGAATCGCTTCGGGCGCCACTTGCGAGCAAGAACTTGGTAGGTCAAGGTCAGAACGTTGATCCGAGGTTGGCGCCGGCTGCGCCAGCGCCAGCAAGTTCCCTGGCCGGTCCCACCGCGACCCGGAGGATCTGCGGCACACGGCAGACACTCCTTAGCGCTGCTACCTTCCGGTCCTGACGCGGTTCGGAGGCTGGCGTTGCACAGGCCCCGGGCCGCGGTGCGACCGGCCATTGACTGGGCTCACGTCGAACGACCCAGACTAGCGAGTCTAGCGTGGCCGGCATGCGCGCGCAAGAGCGCGACCCGGCGTCACGCTCCGGCCAATGTGGGCGCCTCAGAGCAGCAGCATCTCAATACGATGCGCGTGAACGGTCGACGCGGCCGTCGACCACGCGAAGATGGTGAACCGGCCGTCCTGCGAGGCCACCAACGCGATACTGTCTCGCTGATCGTGGACGAACTGCGCCGCGGAAAGATGTCGCGTGCCGCCGAGCTGTTCCGGACCGACGATTGCCGGGGCCGCGCCTTGAATCGGTTCCGTGACCATGACGTCCGAGACCTGCGCGCGGTCCTTGCGCCGCGTGATCTTCGCGCCGAACGCGAGCAGGTTGTACTCAGAGGTCAGCAAGGTGGCGCCGTCGACCGCCGTCAGACCTGCCACCGCCGCAACGGCCCGATCGAGCGCCTCCTGCCAAGGCTGGCGCCGCGCCTCGTCTGGCGCGGCGCGATTGAGGAGCATCAGCTCGGAAAAGGGAGGCGCCACGGCGTACGGAATCGGCCAGACGATTGACTCCTGCCAGGCGTCCGTGCCCGCGGGCACCACCAGCAGCAATCCGCCTCGTCCGTGCGCACGCATGGAAACCGCAAGCGGGACCAGCAGATTGGACGAGTCGTTCCAGGCCGCCGCCGAGCAGAGGCCCAGCATGCTCATGACGAGCGGCGGGCAGTCCGGCAGCTTCCAGCCGTGCTCCTCGACCACCTTCACCTGGTCCCCTTCGAGCACGGCGACGTTGACGAACTTGCCCGATTCATCGCCGCGATGATGCTTCAAGACCAGCAGGCCCGGCGCCGCCACCTCGAGCACCACGCACCACGCGGGCACGGTGTGAGTCGTGCCCCAGACGTACAGGCCGTGCTCTCCGGGCCAGACGCCCAGATGAATGCCCGCGCGCTCCACTGCAGGCGCGACGCGCGTCAGCGCCTGCGGACGAAGCGGCAGCGGACGCGCGAATCTCAGCGGGTGCGCCGTATCGTCTGGCGCGAGGAACGCCAGCGAGATCCGCGGGACGTAGCCTTCTTCGCGACGCAGGCTCGCCCAGAACGCGGCGTCGATCATGCCTTCGATGGTTGGGATGTCGGGAAGCGAGGCGGCGGGCCGCTCGCCGAGGCCCTGGAGCTCCGCGTGATAGCGCGCGAAGTAGGCGTGCACGGCGGGCGAGACCGTACGAGCGGCCGCGTACGCCTGTCCCGTGACCGATGGGATGGAAGCGCTGACTGCAGACCCGTCCGACATTCCTCTATAGTCTCACCGGACGAGGCGATGATGCACGGCTTCCGCCCAGGTGAGATCGGAGCGCACAGCGCAGCCCGAGCTGGAAGAACCGTTGGGGCCAGGCACCAGCACCGTCGACACCTATCTCTGCCGCCGCTTGAGAATCTCCCGCACCTGCTCCTTCGCCACCGGGAGCTTGTCGATGTTTTCGCGCAACCAGCCAGTGAAATCTTCCTCGATGGCGGCAGACCAGGCGGCATCGATTTGACCGGCCGTGTACTTGCCCTCGCGCAGCCGTTGGTGGCCGAATAAATCGCGCAGGCGTGTCAGCTCGGCGTGTTTCACCACCTCTTCGGCCAGTTGCGGGGGAATGAAGATCACGCCGCCGTCTCGGCCCAGCACCACATCGCCCGGCATGACCGTGGCTTTTCCGATGCGAATCGGCGTATTGATGCCGATCATGGTGGAATTCAGCCGCGGACCACTCGAGAGCGTGCTGAAGTGATGAGAGGGATGGTAGTGGCGAACGAACGCGACGAAGCCCTCCAGCTCGTTCAATCCACGGATGTCGCGCACGGCGCCATCGTACACGATGCCGTTGTGGCTTCGGGCATAGATGGCGTTCGCCACGTTGTCGCCGACTGACGCCCCGTCCTGCTTCAGTCCGAAGTGGTCGCACACGTAGACGTCCCGAGGCTGCAGCATGTCTACGGGCCACGCATTCTGGCCTCCGACGCGTCCATCCTTCTTGCCCTGCTCCTCAATCGCCTTGTGGACGTCCGGGCGGCCGGGCAGCCATTGAGCCGTCAGCGCGCGGCCGACGAGCACGTGCCCCGGATGAATCGCAAGCCACCCGTCCTCGTACTGATGGTTGAATCCCGCGGCGCGCAACTGCGCCCAGGCCTCTTCCAGCGTCACGGACTTCATGCGCTCGAGGATCCCGTCGGGAACCTTCGGCCGTCCGTCGGGAAAACGTTCGCCGATCCAATCGGGCGTGTAGGTGACCAGCAGCTCGCGGGTGAGCATTCCCGGCTGCGCGGAGGCGTGTACGGCGACCAGGGCCACCAGAGCGGCGGCACACGTCAATCGTGCCGGAACACAGCAAGCATCGAAGGCCATGGTTGCCTCGTCCTTTCCCGGCACGTTCACGACGCGGGTTCCGTAGCCACGAACCAGGGCGTGTTCGGGACCTGCGCCTTGCGGGCGGCTTCTTCGTTCATGTCGACGCCGAGACCGGGCCGATCGGTCAGCGTCACGAATCCCTTCTGGATGATCTCGCCCTGTTGAACGAAGTTGCGCCACAGGTCGAGCCGCGGGATCCAATGCCACTCCAGCACCAGGAAGTTCGGCACGGCGGCGCACGCATGGCACGAGGCCATGGTGCCGATCGGCGAGACCACGCAGTGCGGCGCGAACGGCACGTAGTAGGTGTGCGCCATATCCGCGATCTTCCGTCCCTCGAGCAGCCCGCCGCATTTTTGCAGGTCTGGCATGATGATGTCGGCCGCGCGCTTCTCGAGCACCTCGCGGAAGCCATGCCGCAGGAACAGGTTCTCGCCGCAGCAGATCGGCGTGGACGTCGACTCGCGGATGTCGCGCATCGCGTCGACGTTCTCCGGCGGCACCGGCTCTTCGAGGAATAGGAGGTCGAACGGCTCGGCGTCCTTGGCGACGCGCTTACCGGTCGTCATGTCGTAGCGGCCGTGCATGTCCACCGCGAGGTCCACGCGCTTGTCGAACGACTCGCGCATGAACGCGATCTTGTCGAGCATGTGATCGATCTCGGCGTTGCTGGCTGTCCAGTTGACCGCGTCCCACCGCATCGGGTCGTTGCGGTCGTCGATGTCGATCTTCACCGCCGTAAAGCCGAGGTCTCTGATCTGCTGCAGCTTCTTCGCGGCGTCGGGATCGTTGCGGTTGTTGGTCTGCGAGTCGCAGTAAACCCGAATCCGATCGCGCTGCTTGCCGCCGAGCAGCTGATAGACGGGCAGCGCGAGTGCCTTGCCAGCGAGATCCCACAGGGCGGTCTCGACGGCGGTCAGCGCGGCGACGTACTGGCCCGACTGCGCGCCGGCGAAGATGCTGGACGTGCGGATCCGCTCGAAAAGAAAATCGACGTTCAGCGGATCCTGCCCGATGAGGAAGCGGCGGAACATCCGCACGAGCGGCACGCCGCCCTGGACGGCGTCGGTCCCCTCCCCGTGCCCGAACAGGCCCTGGTCGGTGTAGACGCGGACGTGCAGCTGGTACCCGTGACTCATGACCTCGGCGGTCCGCACGTCGGTGATTTTCAGCTTCGGCCGCCCGTACGGCGAGGACGCTCGCTGCACGGCGGCACTGACGGAGGGAGCGCCCAGCACGCCTAACGGCGCGAACAGTGCACTGCACATCAGGTCACGGCGTGTCAGTCGCGGCATGAAATCGTTACCTCCTCGGCGTTACTTCTGCTGACGTGTCGCGCTCAGAAATTTAGCTTCAACGCAAACTGCATGCTGCGGTTGTCCACGGTCGTCGTCGTGATTCGCCCCGCGTTCGGGTCTCCGACGCTGGCGTTGGGAAAGCCGAAGCCCGGATGGTTGAAGAGGT
This sequence comes from Vicinamibacteraceae bacterium, assembly GCA_050742275.1. Taxonomy (GTDB): domain Bacteria; phylum Acidobacteriota; class Vicinamibacteria; order Vicinamibacterales; family Vicinamibacteraceae; genus WHTT01. The sequence goes on along the minus strand of JBOGIN010000065.1, from coordinate 4,383 downwards.
TGAAGGCATCCCATCGAAACTCGACGTTCGATCGGCCGGCGAGGCTGAATCGCTTCGACAGCGACATATCGAAGTTGACGTGCCCCGGCGCGTACAGGATGCCGCGCCCCGAGTTGCCGTAGGTGTTGGAGGGCGGCGCCTGGAAGTCGTCGGGATTGAACCAGAGGTCCACGGTCGGCTCGTCCAGCGTCCCGGAGCCGACGCGATCCGGCCAGCTCGGCGCACCGTTGTTGACGCCGGTCTGCAGGGTCACCGTGAACGGGCGGCCTGTCGTCAATGTCGTGATGCCGGCGAGCTGCCAACCCCCCACGACACCCTGGAGCGCGCCGCCCGCGTCGTGCAGCCAGCGGCGCCCCGCACCGAACGGCAGCTCGTACACGTAGCTGATCACCGTGCGGTGACGCGTGTCGTACCCCGACGGCCCGTGCCACGCGTCCATGTTGGTTCTCGTTGGCCTGCCCCGGCGTGATGGCCGGCACCAGGTAGACGAGGGCCGCGAAGTTGCGGCCGTTCAGCGGCAGCTCCTTGACGGCCTTCTCCTCGATGACCGTGCCCACTTCGGACGTGTCTGTCCGAACGACCGGCGCACCGGCCAGGACCGTCGTGGTTTCCGCGAGCGCGCCGATCTCGAGCGTCGCGTCGATGCGCAGCCGATCGTTCACCTGCAGGACCAGGCCGCCGCGCAGCCAGGACCTGAAGCCCTCCAGCGCGACCTGCACCTCGTACTCGCCAGGCACGAGGAACAGCGCGGCGTAGGCCCCGTTCTGGTCCGTCGTCAGCGTCGTCGCCGTGTTGCGGTTAACCTCTCGAATCGTGACCTGCGCCCCAGGCACGACCTGACCGCTCGAATCGGTGACGGCTCCGACGATGCTCCCGGTGGTGACCTGTGCGGAGGCGGCACTGAACGACAGCAACGTCATGAGCACCGGAACCACAGCAGCGAGACGCAAGGACGCACAGGAAACTCCCACGATCACTACCTCCCAGCGGGGCGCTCGCGCGCGTTCGAGGCGCCGTTGGCTTTCTAGCCTGATTATAAAAATCGATAATCGAGTATCATGAAACCAACACGGCGCGCAAGGGGAACCGGTTCGAGAGACTCGGGAACGGGAGAAGGAACGAAGATGCTCAGGCGTGGCGGTCTAGCGGTTCTCGCTGCGCTGGCACTTGCCGGTGGCGGGGCGATGTTGGCGCAGGTAAAGACCAACGTCCCGCCGCTCGTTGCGGGTGCGAAGCCGGTGAGGGTGGAACGCGTCAAGGTTCACGGCGCGTCGCTGGAAGGCAATCTCGAGAGGAACGCTGTCGAGCGCGATGTTATCGTCTTCCTGCCACCCAGTTACGGGAAGGACCAGCGCCGACGGTATCCCGTCGTGTATGCGTTGCACGGCTATTCCATCGGGGCGGAACAGTGGACGCACGAGATCCATGTGCCGCACACCATCGAGGGGGCGTTCGCTCAGGGCGCGAGAGAGCTGATTGTCGTGCTGCCCGATTCGAAGACCGTGCACAACGGCTCGATGTATTCGCGCTCGATCACCACGGGAGACTTTGAACAGTTCATTGCGCGCGATGTCGTGTCGTACGTCGACGCCCGTTACCGGACGGTTCCCCATCGACTGAGCCGTGGCTTGGTCGGCCACTCGATGGGAGGGTACGGCGCGGCGCGCATCGGCATGAAGCATCCCGACGTGTTTGGCGCTCTCTATATCATGAGCCCGTGCTGCCTGTCGCCGCGTGCGGCCGGATCCGCAAATCCCGAGAACGTAAGGGCCCTCGAGGCCGTCAGGGCACCAGGCGACTCGGCCAGGCTGCCTTTCCTCCTGCGCGCGCAGCTTGCGGCGGCAGCGGCATGGTCGCCCAACCCGAAGAATCCGCCGCTCTATCTCGACCTCCCGACGAAAGACGGTGTCGTACAGCCCGATGTCCTCGCCAAATGGGCAGCCAATGCGCCGCTGGCCTTCGTCGATCAATATGTCGGCAACCTGCGCAAGTACGGCGGCATCTCGATCGACGTGGGAGACCAGGACCGCCTGCGGGCCGATGCCGGCAAGCTGCACGACGTCCTCGACAAGTACGGAATTCCGAACGGCTTCGACGTGTATCCAGGCACGCACACGAGCGCGGTGGCCGACCGCTTCCAGCATCATGTCTTGCGATTCTTCAGCGAGACTCTCTGTTCTCACGCCGACTGTCGGTAGCGGCAGAATGCTTTCGTCAGCGTTACGAAAATGAAATCACGCTGACCAGCTGCTACGCTATTAAGGCGGCCGTTCAGCAGGATGGCAGCCCGATGGGCGCGGACCACGTGGATCAATCGATACGAGCGGACGAGGAAGACAAGCGGAAGAAGATGACCGATCGCGAGCAGTACACACCGGGTCCGGCCAGCGGGGCGCGGATACAAAAGGACGGAGAGCAGTGGACGCTCATTCTCGTCAGAGAACTGCGTCACTCGCCGGAAAAAGTCTGGCAGGCGCTTACCGACCCGGCGCATCTGCGCGAGTGGGCACCCTTTGAGGCCGATGGGAACCTGGGCACGGTCGGAACCACGGTGAAGCTCACCACGGTGGGAGCGCCCACGCTGCATGTTTCCGAAACAAGAGTGACGCGTGCGGACGCGCCAAAGGTGCTCGAGTACAAGTGGGGCGACGGGGATATCCGGTGGGAGCTCGAAACCTTGGGTGGCGGCACGCGCCTGACGCTGTGGACCAACATCGATCGCCGCTTCATCTCAATGGGTGCTGCCGGGTGGCACGTTTGTTTCGATGTGCTGGATTACCTTCTCAGCGGAACTCCCATCGGCCGCATCGTTGGTGGCGAGGCGATGAAGCTCGGCGGCTGGCAGCGGCTGAACGCGGAGTACGCCAAGCAGTTCGGTATTGAATCGCCCACCTGGCCGCCTCAGGCGTCTCACGAGTCGTGAATCGACTGTATGCGTCCGGACTATCGCTGTCGAGTCACTTTGTGATATGAAGCTCTTGATGGCTGTTCCCATACAAGGGCGCGCGGCGGAGGATCTCCGCTTTATTCGTCGCGCAATGGAGCGGAGCAGCACCTTTACTGCCGTCCCCGGCTATGGCGGTGCGGCAATGGGCGCGGTGGGTGTTGTCGCAGCCGTCGTCGCTGCGATGCAGCCAACCGCCGAACGGTGGCTTGCGAGTTGGCTCATTGCCGCGGCCATCGCGTTTGCGATTGGGGCGGTCGCGATGCGGCGCAAGGCGGCGCAAGCCGGCGTGCCACTGAGCGGAGCGCTGGCGCGACGGTTCGCCCTGGGCCTGTCGGCGCCGCTTGCTGCGGGCGCGGCGTTGACCACCGGCTTGTCATCCGCCGGACACTGGTCGCTGATGCCGTCGGTGTGGCTGTTGCTGTACGGCTCGGGTGTCGTCACTGGCGGCATCGTCAGCGTGCCGACGGTGCCGGTGATGGGTCTTTGCTTCATGGTGCTCGGCGTCGTCGCGATGGCCACGCCGCCGGAGTGGGGCAACATGTGGCTCGGCGCCGGGTTCGGGCTTCTGCAGATTTGTTTTGGACTCTACATAGCGAGGAAACACGGTGGCTAGACGATCAGCAGCGGCAGCGCAGCAGTCGCGGACGACAGCGCAAGGTAACCGGAGCCCCGCACCGCACCAAGGGCACCCGGCGCACGACTCGCACTCGACACACCTGGATCGCCTTATTCACGATCGAACGCGGTTGGCTATCATGAGCGCGCTCGCGGTGAACGAGACGCTGTCGTTCACCGAGCTAAGAACGATGACCGAGACGACCGACGGCAATCTCAGCGTCCACGCGCGCAAGCTCGAAGACGCCGGTTATCTGCATTGCGACAAATCGTTTGCCGGACGCACGCCGCGCACCGATTTCAAGCTGACGGCATCAGGTCGTCGCTCCCTGGAAAAGTACCTCGATCACATGGAAGCGCTGATCCGAGCGACCCGGCGCCAGAAGTAGCGCGCAGCTTTCCAGTTGCCAGTTGCCAGTTCAAAGTAGCGCTGGACTTCAAATCCGCGATGACTTCTTCGTCGGTAAGAGGGCAACCTGATGAAGAGTCGGTGACGCCATCAGCAGCAAGGCCATCCAGAACAGCGGCCAGTTGAACGTCGTCGGCAGCACCTGCAGGACCGCCTCACGGCCATCCGGCAGTGCCCGCCAGGCGTCGATCGTGAAGACGGCGAGCGCCAGCACGATCCCGACGCAGGCAAGCGCCCACGCCCAGCGGGCATCGACCGCATCGTCATCCAACTGCGTCGCGAGCGTGCCCCACAGGATCATCACCAGCGCGATAGTGACCGGCGCGAGCACAGGCCCCCACCATGGAAGCGGCAGCAGGAACAGGATGTCCCAGTCCAGCAGCGTCCTCGGCCAGCCCGAGATGAGGCGAAG
>JBOGIN010000064.1:0-2446 GCA_050742275.1 Vicinamibacteraceae bacterium | reverse complement strand
GCGGCTCGTGCGCCCAGCGCTCGACGTCCGTCGGTGCATCGAACGTATGCTCCGGCTCGAAGTGAGGATGGAGCGCTGGTATCTGCTTGGCGTCGACCTTACCAGGCCGCATTTGGCCGGAAGCGAGCCCGACGATGCAGAAGTACAGGCTGCAGAGTAAGACGAGCTGCCTCATGCGGGCGACTCCCACATCAGAAGGCCACGCTGCCCCTGAGCATGATCATGCGGCGCCCCGCCTTCTCTGGGCTGAAGTCGTTCATGACCGCTGAGATCTGCCCGACACCGGGTGTCGTAATGTCCGCGTTCGGGGCTACGAAGTGCGGATGGTTGAACAGGTTCGACGCGGTCACGGTGAACGTGAAAGATGCGCTGCCGGCAAGCGGCGTTCGCTTCGAGATGCTGCGATGGTGGACGCTGAGTCCCTGTCCCTCGAGACTGTTGTGCGCGGCGTTGCCGAAGCGTCCGGCGGACGGCACGGCGAAGTCATCCGCATTGAACCAGCGCTCGGGGGTCCGCTCGCCGCCCTGGAGATTGCCCAGGCCGACGCGATCCGGTACTCCGCCAAACGTTCCTGTGTTCGAGGGATCGGATCCGGAGAACCACGGCGTGAAGAAGTTGCCACTCGCGAAATAGCTCACGGTCGCGATCGACCAGCCGCCGAGGAGCCGATCGACCAGCGGCGACGCGTCGCCGAGATATCTCATGCCTTGACCAATCGGCAGCGTCCATTCGGTGCTGACCACCGCGAAATGCCGGCGGTTGACGTCATCGTTGGACCAATGGCTCGTGACGTCGTACGGGTTCTCGAGGTTCGTGGAGTTGAAGAGGCTCCGCGACCAGGTGTAGTGTGCGTCGAACGTCACGAGCCCGATGCGCCGACGCCCTTCGATCTGCACGGCATCATACTTTTCCTTGCCGTCCTCGCGGACCTCGAAGATCTCGACGAACTGCGGCCACGGCCGCCGATCCGGCGTGAAGGGAATCGAGCTGGGCTCCGGCTTGTTGATGTTGACCCATTGATAGTTGAGACCAACGCTGCGGGACCCGATGTAGGAGGCGCGGAACCCGATATTCCACAGCTCCCGTTCGAGGCTGACATTGAACTGGTGGATCGTCCCGTTGTCGGTTTGCATCGGATACGCATTGTTGATGCTCTGGCTCGGGATCTCTGCGCTTGCCAGGCTCGCGGGAAATGGGTTCGGGAACGCGAACAGTGGAGGCGAACCTGGGTTCACGATGTTGAGATACGTCTCGGAAATCTGGAAAGGACCGCCACCTTCCGCGCGCGCGAAGTAATCGAGGCGCGGCGTAAACGAGCCATAACCGCCGCGCAACACGGTCTTGTCGTTGAAGCGATACGCCGCCGAGACTCGAGGCCGGAAGTTCCCTTTGTCAGGCGTCGGAATGACGTCGCCAGTTGTAATCGTGATGTTGTTCGGGTAGAGGGGGCTGACGGAAGCGAGCGCTGCTTCAGGCACGACCACCGCACCGGTCGCCTCATCCCAGTTGTACATCAGGCCATCGTCGTAGCGGGTCGAGGTGAAGTAGTCCCAGCGTACGCCGTAGTCGATCGTCAGGTTCGGGCCCACCTTGAACGAGTCCTGTGCATACAGGCCAACCTCGCTCGATGTGCGCCTGCGCGCCAGCGGGTCGTACCGGGAGCTCTGGAACGGGATGCCGAGCAGGAAATCCGCGTAGGGTTGACCTGTGAAGACGCCGTTGAACAAGAAGTCACCGTAGCTTGGCACGACACCCTCGTTGAGCTCGTACGTGAGGTACTGCACGCCGAACTTCCACACGTGGCGGCCGGTCGTCCAGCTCAACGAGTTGTCGATCGTGAAGTCCTTGTCGTCGCTCTTGACGCCCCCAGTCACGGTTTCCAGCGTGGCGACTCCTGGGATTTCCATTCGAGGAAATCCCGCCATGTCATAGCCCTGAGGATTGACGCCCTGCAGCCCAATTACCGCGACCCCCTCGGCACCGTTGATGGGCTGCTGCCCGTCAGCCTCGACGCCGTCCTCGAGGAAGTCGTGATTGAAGCCGAAGCGGAACGTGTTGACCAGCGCCGACGAGAAGATGTGGGTATCGGCCACCACAAGCCGGCGATGATCCCGGAGCCGCGTCCAGAAGAACTGCGGCAGGGTCGTGACGAGCACGTATGGCGTTCTGCGTTGCGACCAACGTGCGTACAGGGAATTGTTCTCGGTCAGATTGTGGTCGACGCGCACGAATGGCCAGTTGCCCGTGTAGTAGAAGTCACTGCTGTATGGATGCACCCATTCGAAGTTGTCCGAGAGCGTATTCTCGTCGCCGCGGTTCGGGGTGGGATAGTAGAGATCTCGCATAGCTAGCGACACGGCGCTCATACGGTCGCGAGGGATCCGATTGCCCGGAAACGCATTGCCCGTGAGCGGGTCGATGACCGACGCGTCGAACTGCGAGAAGT
>JBOGIN010000063.1:0-9890 GCA_050742275.1 Vicinamibacteraceae bacterium | reverse complement strand
TCGTACCGTTCGCTGATTCGGCGCCGTTGTCCGCCAAGCTGCTCAAGAATCCGGCGACGAAATTCTACCCAGGGCTGCCGCACGGCATGCCAACGACGCACGCAGCGAAAATCAACACGGACCTGTTGGCATTCATCGAGGCGTAGGTATCAGCGACGCGAGGAGAATGCCAATGACGATCCTGGCAAATACACACGAAGAGAGCATCGACAGCACGAAGGGCATCAACATCGTCGTCCGGTCATGGCGGCCGGAATCCACGCCGCGGGCGGTCGTTGTCATCTGCCACGGCGTCAATTCGCACGGCGGGCAGTACGCGTGGGTGGGCGAGCAGTTTGCTGGCAGCGGGTTTGCCGCATACGCGCTTGATCTTCGTGGCCGCGGGAAGTCAGACGGAGAACGGTTCTACGTCGAGGACGTCGCGGACTACGTCAGTGACGTCGCCGGCACCGTGGCCCTCGCGAAATCCCGCAACCCCGGGGTCCCGCTCTTCCTGTTGGGCCACAGCGCGGGCGGCGTCGTCTCCTCGATCTACGTGCTCGAGCATCAGGCAGAGCTCGCCGGGTTCATCTGCGAAAGCTTCGCGTTCCAGGTGCCGGCGCCCGGCTTCGCCCTCGCGGCAATCAAGGGTCTCAGCCACATCGCCCCGCGTCTGCCGGTCCTCAGGCTGAAGAACGAGGATTTCTCGCGCGACCCGAAGGCCGTCGAGGCCCTGAACAATGATCCCCTGACCGCGCACGAGGCGCAGCCGGCCATCACCGTCGCGGCGCTGGTTCGCGCCGACGAGCGGCTGCGTGACGAGTTTCCCCTCATCACGCTGCCGGTGCTCATCATGCACGGGACCGACGACAAGGCGACCGTCTGTCGCGGCAGCGAGTTCTTCTACGAGACGGCCGGATCCAAGGACAAGACGCTCAAGCTCTATGAGGGGCACTACCACGACTTGCTCAACGACATCGGCAAAGAGCAGGTCATGGCCGACATCCGGCAGTGGATAGGCGCGCGCCTGCCGAGCGCATGAGTGCGATCTACCGAACATGCAAGGCCAATCTCTACTCGACGCTCTGCTGAACTCGTGGGATCGGAATCACGCCCGATCCCTAGCCGAATGATTGTCACCGTGGGCGAGCCGTGGCCTATCCGCGTCGTCGAGTGGCGTGGGCGCCGATTGCAGGTGACGCACGTGCCAGCCCTCGCGCTGGCTCGAAAGTACCGGCGGCGCCCTCAGCTACACCTCCACGAGCGAGATCCACGGTGCGACGCGCCGCCGTGCAACGAGCACGGTGTGGCGCCTCGGAGCGGCCGCTACACGAGCTTCACGCCCGGCGGCGGCGCCATGTCGGGCGTCCACTGCTTCACGGTCTTGTAGAACCACACCTTGTAGCCGTGTGGATCCTGGACCGAGAAGTTCCGGTCTCCCCACCATTGCGTCGTCAGCGCGTCCACGACCTTCACGCCTCGCTCGTCCACCTGCTTGTGATACGCGTCGACATCGCCGACCTCGACGTGGATCTCCACGCTGGGGTGCACGGGACCGCCCTCGGGCGGGCGGCTGATCATGATCATGCCGCCGTCGCGGGCGACAATGCAGAAGTCGAGCTGGCCATCCTTGCCCACCATGCCCATCGTGTGCTCGAAGGCGAGCTGGTCGATGAAAAAGCCCCGGCTCTTGTCCACGGACTCAACGAAGATGCTGGGAATCACCTGTGCGGGTCGCTTCTCGGACATGACGAATCTCCTTTTCTGAGAATCAACACGCCGGCCACTCTATGCGCCAGCCGACTTCCTTTTCATCTACTTTTTGGAGTAGAAACTATTCGATGCGCTGGAGCGACGTCGCCCTGCTCGACGAGGCGGGCTTCTCCTCGTTCGAGAAGCGCGCGCTGGTGACCCTGCACATGCTCGGCGTGGCGGATGCCGCAACGCTGTGCCGTGAAGGGGAGATCCCGACGTCGAAAATCTACGCGGCCATGGAGAAACTGGAGCGGCTGGGCCTGGTCGAGACGCAGCGAACCCGGCCGCGCCTCTACGCGGCGGTCGCCTCTGATCTCGTGGTCGACCGTCTCGTGGAGATCGCACGCGAGCGGGCGGAGCGCTTTGCCAGCCGTGCCGATTCGCTCCGGGGCGTCTTGCGGAATCTGCCGTCGCGGCTGCGCGGGCGGCAGATGTTCGTCGATCTCGCGCTGGGCGTCGAGAGCCACGTCAAGCGGCACCTGGCGCGGCTCGCCTCGGCCGAGATGCGGATCCGGTCGTATCTCGAGGAGGGGGACCTGATGGCGCTGGATCGCGCGGCGGCGGAGCGCTTCGACGTGCTCAAGCGCCTCGGCCGCGATGTTGCCACCCGCGCCATCGATCATCGTGTCGTGTTCGGATTTGCGAACCGGAACGCACCTCGGCTGCTCGACTTCCTCCGGCGCCACGCGGTGAGCCTGCAGCACGTGGCCGGTGTCCGCTTCTCGGGCGAGCTGGGCCACCCGTTTCACGTCATCGACCAGGAGGCGGTGATTCTCTCGCTCGATCACCCGTTCGTGCCGGACGGCCGGTTCGCGTCGCTCCTGGTGCACGACCGCGCGCTCGCGGAGAGTCTGGCGCAGGGCTTCGACGCGCTATGGGAGCGCGCGATGCGCGATCTCGCCGAGATCCGCTTCCATCCCCATGCCTCACGCGAGTCCCGTTCCTCGTGACGATTGAACGCGCTCTACCGCCCACTGCTCGAAGGAGCGGGGCTGCCGGCCGAGCATCTTGGCGACCGTTGGCAGCACGGTCGTCTCGTCGATTGACCCGTCGACGAAGAAGCTGAAGAACGCATCGACGTACTCGACAGGCATCGCCGCTTCCATCTCCTTCCGCGCGTCCTCGTTGGACTGCGCCTCGAACCGAAGCTCACGGCCCAGAGCCGAGGCGAGGATCCGCACCCTGTCGGCCGGGTAGAGCGCCTCCGGGCCCGAGAGGCATAGGCTTTGTCCTTCCAGCTCGCTGGACATCAGCGCCTTTGCCGCGACGGCCCCGACGTCGGCAGGATCGATCGTCGCGATGGCAACATCAGCAAACGGCGCTCGAATGCGATCGCCCTCGCGGAGCTGCGGAATCCACTGGTAGGTGTTGGTCATGAAGCTGTTCGGCTGCAGGAACGTCCATGCGAGCCCGGACTCGCGCACCGCCTGCTCGGACAGGATGTGGTAGCGAGCGACCGCGTTGGTCATATCGCCTCCTGGAACAGAGCTGCTCGAGAGCAGGACCACCCGCTCGACGCCCGCGCGGCGCATCTCGGCCAGCGTTTCGTCGATGCCCTCATAGCCGCTCAGCAGGAAGACGGCGCTGGCCCCGGCGATCGCTTGTCGGAGCGTCCCCGGCCTGTTGAGATCGCCGGTGACCGGCTCGGCGTCGCTCGGCAAGCTCGCCGCAGCGCTCGAACGAACCAGGGCGCGAACCTCGGCACCGGCCTCGAGCAGCGCGCGAACGACAGCTCCGCCGGCGTTTCCGGTCGCGCCGGTCACCAGGATTGTTGACGTTCCCATCTCCGTTGCTCCTCCGCAAGACCCAGCATGGCATCCCGCTCGCGAGTCTTGCCGACGTTTCCGGCTAAGCCCACCCTCTCGGAAGCGTACCGGCCGGATGGTATGTGTTGACGAGGACACCTCGAGGCGTGCTTCACGTCTCGACCAGCGTGAGGCCACGCGGCGGCGCGCCGTTCTCGAACAGCCGCTTTCCTTCGCCGAGCACCAGCGGAAATACCCAGAGGCGATACTCGTCGACGAGCTCGGCGGCGATCAGCGTCTGCAGCAATTCGCTGCTGCCCCAGATATGCAACGCCGGCCCGTCCGATGCCTTGAGCTGGCGGACCTTCTCAACAACGTCGCCGTCAATGCGCTGCGATTTCTCCCAGTCAAGACGGTCGAGGCTGCGCGTAACAACGTATTTCGTCGCCTTGTTGAACGCCGTGGCGATCGGGTTGTCGCCCTGGTTCGGCCAGTAGGCGGCGAAGATCTCGTAGGTCCGGCGCCCCAAAAGCATGTCGAACTCACCGGCGATAATCTCGCCAATGGCCTGGTTCAGGCCATCGTCCAAGAAGGGTATGGCCCAGCCTCCGTGGGTAAACCCGTTCCTCGGATCCTCCTCGGGGCCGCCGGGCGCCTGCATGACGCCGTTGAGAGTGACTTGCGTGATTGCGATGATCCTTCTCATGGTGTCTCTCCAGCTTCTTGGCTTCGTACCCTAAGGACGAACGACCGACGCGCAGCCAAACGTTTTTGTTGATGACAGGAAAGACTACAGCATTACTGCTCCTCCAAGAGCGAGATCCACGGCGCGAGGCACGGCCCAGCAACGAACACGGTGTGGCCCTCTCCCTGGATGGTCGAACGGCGCCGTTCGTTTGAAGCCGGCGAGACGTTTTTATCATCAGGCGACGGGTTGTTCGTGCACGAGGGGAGGGCGGTATGTTTCCGAAGAGCGTTGATGTCACCGGCATCACCGGCGCCGCGGTCGTGGGGCCGCCCGTCAGTTGGCGGACCCCGAATGGCCCATTCAACGTCGAACATCTCGCCGCGACCAACGCCGCAAACGAGCTGCTGACGTTCTGGTGGTCTCCACAACACGACTGGCAGGTTGTGAACGTCACGGCCAAGACGGGACAACAGGCAACCGGAGGCGTGACCGCGTGGCAGACGCGCAACGGTCCCTTCCTCGTTGAGCACCTGGCCGCCCGTTCACCCGCTGGCGATCTCATCGTCTACTGGTGGTCTCCCCAGCATGATTGGCAGGCGGTGAACGTGTCGGCGAAGACCGGACGGAAGATCGCCGGCGCACCGGTGAGCTGGCAGACGCCCAACGGCAACTTGACCGTCGAGCACCTGGCCGCGCGAGGGCCGGGTAACGAGCTGCTCGTGTTCTGGTGGTCGCCGGCGCACGACTGGCAGGCGCTCGACGTAACCGCGAGGACCGGCCGGGCGATCGCCTACGATCCGACTTCCTGGTTGGCGCACAACGGCCCGCTGCTCGTCGAGCACCTCGCCGCGGCCTCGCCGGACGGGACGCTGTCGGTGTTCTGGTGGTCTCCGGCGCATGACTGGCAGGCATTGAACGTCTCGGCCATCGCCGGCGGCAGCGCCGCGGGCGGCGCCGTGAGCTGGCTCACGGGTACCGTCGAACATGTCGCCGTGCGCGGATTACAAGGCCAGCTCTTCACGTACTGGTGGACGCCCGCGTCGAACTGGCAGGTCGTCGATGTGACGGCGATCACCGGCGCGACGATCGAGGACGTAAGCGGCATCTATCAATTGAACGAGACGAACGCCAATGCCGAGATTCTCGGCGCGCGCGGCACCGGTGACACGCTGCTGCGCTTCTGGTGGCGGCCCGATCGCGATTGGCAGGTGCAGGACCTGTCGGCTGCGAGCGGCGTCGCCGCTCATGCCGCGCCGACGACCTGGCAGACGCCGAACGGTCCCGCCACGATCGAGCATTTCGCGACGGTCACGCCGCGCCGCTCGCTGGTGGTGGTGTACGACGATGGTGAGAGTCGTCGTCTGACCGATGCGGCCGGTGAGCCGACCGCCCCACTGAAGCGCCTGCGCGGCCGCGCGCAAATCGTCGCACTCCTCTGGGATCCGCACCGGCCGTCGGATCCCGCGCCCTCGTCTGCCGACGTCGACACCAAGATCTTCGGCGCGGCGAGCAGCGTCCGTGACTATTACGTGGAGCAAAGCGGCGGCGCGTTCACCATCGATCGTGCCGGCCTGCTCGGTTGGTTCGATGCAAGCCGTCCGCCGGAGTACTGGTGGGGACCTCCGGATACGAACGACACCGATGGCGACGGCTGGGTGAACCCTCACGTTCAGAAGTGGGCCGAGGCCATCCGCATGGCGGATGGGCAATTCAACTACAAGGCGTTCGACGATGATCCGCTGGATGGTGCGCTTCGGCCGGACGAGCTCGGCGTGCTCGTCGTCATCCCGCAGAACGGTCCCTTCGGCACCAATCGCGGCGTCGTCGGCCGCGAGTTCCCGAACCCGATGCCGCTCGTCGTCGACACCGTCACCATCTCGACCGTCGCCGAGGCATACATCAGCGCTCCGCCCAACCTCGGTGTCGTCGCGCACGAGCTCGGGCACCTGGTCGGCCGCCTGCCGGATCTCTATTTCAGTTTGCCCAACAACGACCAGTGGGAAGGCATTCCGTTCGACAACCCGTTCGCCGCTGGCGACTACTGTCTGATGGACGCGACGTACAACGGCGCGCACCTGTGCCCCTTCCTGAAACTGAAGTTGGGATGGCTGCGGCCGCGGCTGATCCTGCGATCGGGACGCTACGAGCTGAAGTCCGTCGAACTCGACCGCGACCTCTGGATCCTGATGGACCCCCAGCGCGGCACGCGCGAGTATTTCATCGTCGAGAATCGGTTTCCCGACAATACCTACGACATGAACCTGCCGGATCGGGGGCTGGGCGTGTGGCACGTCATCGAGGACCCCGCGATCTATAGCGTGCACATCCCGCCCGTGCCGCCGAACGCGCCGCCCGCCTCGCGCCAGGACTTGTGGGCGGACAAGTGGGCGCTCATCGCGGCCAACGACTGGGGCCGCCGTGGCATCCGTATGATTCGGCCGGTGTGGGACACCTTCCGCGCGAACCAGTCGCTGTGGGACGGTGCGGATCCGGCGACGGGGTACGATCTGCTTCCCGACGCCGCGCCACCGCAAGCGAGCCTGCGCTGGGCCGACGGCACGCCCAGTGGATTCGCCATCCGTGGCCTCTCACCGGCCGGGACCGTGATGGCGGCGACCGTGACCGTGCCCTGGTAAGGCGACCTGCCGACGCTCACCGAGATAGTCCCATGTGGCCGACAACGTGTACAGCCTTTCGTGGGCTGAGCTCGTCCGAAGGTTCGCAGCGTCCCTGTCCAAGCGACAAGTGCTCCCGGAACCTCCGCTTCGAGAGCGCGTCATGCCACGTCTCTTGTAGCACGAATGTGCTACTATGCGTCAGGACAGCCTGAGGTGCGATATGACGCGCGAAGTGACCCTGCGACAGGCGGGCGGCTCGCTCAGTGCCACGCTGCCGAAAGACATGGCGGACCGACTTCATCTTGAAGCCGGTGACCGGATCCTGGCCGTCGAGACGGACCGCGGCATCCTGCTGACGCCGTACGACCCAGCCGCGGAGCGCGCGTTGAAGATTGCGGCCAAGGCCGCCAAGAAACATCGCAACGCCCTTCGAGAACTGGCGAAGTGACTCGTGGCCACGCGCGCGAAGCGCCGGAGTGAGCCGGAATGGCTCAGTCGCGTTGTCGTTGATGCCATTCACGCCGATCAACTTCGACAGCACGGCGGATTACGGGGCGTGCGTGACGAGAACGCTCTCGAGTCAGCACTCGTCAGACCACGGAACAAGTGGGTCTACGATGCGGAAACGGATCTCGCGACGTTGGCCGCGGCATATGGCTTCGCGCTGGTGAGGACCCATCCGTACCGAGACGGCAACAAGCGCATCGGTTTCTTGGCGCTGGTGACATTTCTCGGAATCAACGGCTACGATCTTGCGGCCACGGACGCGGACGTGGTGACCGAGATGTTCTCGCTCGCTGCCGGGCACGTGTCTGAAGAAGAGCTCGCCCGGTGGGTCCGTGCGCATATGGTCAAAGCAAAATGATTGTTGGGACCGAATGAAGTCAGGTTAGGGGACAAGGTCCATGGCGACACGCCCGCTCTGAACCTCAACAGGCAGTGAAACGTGTTCGTGCGTAATCAACCACTTGTGATTCGATCGTTGGCAGCCCACGGTCGCACGCACCCAGTATCCTACCTCGCGCCCGTCCTTCAGGGTTCCGCTTGTTCGGTGAAGCATGTATGCGAAGGCAGTATCCCCGATCGCCGCAAGATGCAAGTCGCGGATTTCCACCTCAATTGAGCCGTTCCAGCTATCGAACCAGCGCAAGAAGTTACGCCTGACCGCCGCGGATCCCGCGTATTGGAGAGGAGGCACCACGTCGAAATAAACAACGTCGGGAGAATACAGTGCCATGAGTCGATCGACGTCCTTTATCCGGATGCTTTCGGACCAGTTGTCCAACAGCGCTCTCACGTCGGCCTGAGTCGAAGCCATTGCATCCTCCATTCGGGCAACCTAGGTCGGGCGATGTGAGTCCGCTAAGAATCAAAGAACCCACGAATCTGGTAACGCTTGGATCGCAGATGCTGGATGAGGAATTGCTCCGCTTCATCCGATTCGAACGGCCGACATGTCTCCGCATCCCGCAGAAGCGGTACGCGTCCGCCGTGCGCAGTGGGCGGTCGGTGGTCCACTTCGAGATAGAGCCAGCGGTCTCCTCGAACCAATGTGGCAACGCCGAGGCTGTAGAACGGCGGCACCCGGGCCGTCGCGATGCCTTCACCGTGTCTGAAGGTGGGGCCCGTCGAAATGGCACCGATGACGGGGCGACAAGGTGGGACCTCACCGAGCAACGACTGACCTTCCATCCATCGCGGCGTTCGGATCGCCAGCACGTCGAGGATCGTCGGCGCGATGTCGATCGTCTGCGCCGTCACACCGACGCGTCCGCGTCGCAGGCCTCCTGGGAGGCGAACCATGAGAGGCAGCGGGACGTTGGTCTGGGATCTCGCGCCGTGGTCCGAGTAGATCACGACCAGTGTGTTCTCGAATGCGCCGCGCTGCTCGATCAGGCTGACGATCTCGCGCGCATAGTCATCCGCCTCGAGAATCGCGTCGTCATAGAACTCCGGCATCATCTCCCGTTCTTGCTTGATACCTGCTGAAAAGCGTCGGTGCCGCGGTACGAACTTGGGACCGTGCGTCACCATGATGTGGACGTGCGCGAAGAAAGGCTGGTCGACATTCTGAATGAATCGCGCGACCTGTTGCATACGATTCTCATCCGTGAACTGTACCGAGATAGGGTCGGTCACCTCTTCGAAAGGGTCAGCTCCACCCTCTCCCGCCAGTTGCTCCACGCGTGTCCACACTCGCAGGAGAACCTGGTCGAACAGGTGGCGGCCAGGTCCTAGACGGAGCGCCACCTGCGTTCCGGGCAGACCACCATGCACGGACTGATTGTTGACGACGTCGAACGCGTCCTGCATGTTGAAGTCGACCGAGGCGGCGTAATGACGGATCGCGAACTGTCCTGTCGCATAACCGAGCGCGCGCAGAAAGGCTGGCAAGTGGCGTGTGGTATCACGACCGCGCAGGATATCCGGGGCATAGATGACACGGGTGGTCGTGGGCAGTCGTCCCGTCAGAATGGACGTGAGTGAGCCCGCCGTGTTTCCAGCATTGGAGAACGCGTTCGTAAACACCAGCGACTCGCGCGCGAGCTCTTCGAGAAACGGCGTGGTTTGGCGCTCGTATCCGTACACGGAGACATGCTCGGCATTGACCCCGTCGAGGCCGAGGAGGAGGATGTTGGGGCGCGCCTTCGCGGCGCGCGTCGTCGTCGTGGTCGTGGCAGCACTCGACGTCGAGACCGTCTCCGTTACGGCTGCCACGACTGCGAAGACCGCGAGCACTGCCGCGCTGCTCATCCACCAGCGGCGGCTTCGCGCGTTTCTGTGGAGGTCTGCGGCCAGCCTTCCGGTCCATATGTAGAGGAGCCCGCCAGCCAGAAGCAGCGCGCCCGCGTACCACAGCCGCGCGCGATCGAGATCACGGATGCCCCAGCCGAAGACGGTATGGGTGAAGTTGTCGATGAGGAGCATGACGGAGGCGAGGAGCACGAACGCGGGTGGAAACTGCAGAAGCCACCGGCAGCTACGTTGCGTGAAGGCCGACGCACGTCCTACCAACCACAGCGCACCCAGGATCACCAGGCCTCCGAGGAGCAGCGGCACTGTGCCGGCGGCGAATGCACTAGCACGCTCGCCCCAATCGAGCAC
>JBOGIN010000062.1:0-1754 GCA_050742275.1 Vicinamibacteraceae bacterium | reverse complement strand
TATCGTGTCGTCGTTCAACGCAGGCGCCTCCGTTGTGGAAAATGTCCCGTGTGCACGGACGTTTTACCATACGGAGGCGTTTGTGTCTCTATAGCAATCGATCTCTTCGTGAATTATCCGGGTTAGGTATGAAGTCATTCTGATTCGTGCTTCGCGAGGAAGCCCTCCTCCCTTTCCATAACGCTGGTACTCCGGATTCCGTACACCCCGTCCGTCTCTAGTGGCGCCAGTTACTGCTGGGCGCGCTCGCGAATACGCTTGGCGCGCTCTTTCGGGTCCGGATGCGTGGATATCAGACCGCCGCCGCCGCCCGGCAGCTTCTCGAAGGCGCTCGCCATAGCTGTAGGGTCGGCGTCATGCCTGACCAGGAACTCGAACCCGTAGTCGTCTGCGGCCCGCTCTTCCTTTTGTGAGAACTGTGCGTTGACGACCACTTCCGCGAGATCGCCCAACTCGCTTCTGGAAATCGCGCCAGCCGCGCCGCTGTTGAAAGCAACGCCCTCCCGGCCGGCACGTGCGAGCAGCGCGGTCCTCATCTTTGCCCGACTGTGGCCGAGCTTCACGTGACCAATCTCATGCCCAACCACGCCTTCGATTTCCTCGTCGCTCAGGAGATCGAGCAGGCCCGTGAACACCCTGACGCACCCATTGGGCATCGCGAAGGCATTGAGGTCTTTCACCGCGTAGACCTTGAAGTTCAGAGATAGCCCGTCCTCGCTCTCGAGGCCCTGGGTGATGCGTGCCAGGCGCTGCGCGTAAGGATCTGCGTCCGGCGGAATGGTGTTGCGGTTGTCCATTTCAGTGCAGGCTTCGTCGGCGGACGCCACCACCTCTTCATCGGAGAGCGTCAGCGCCTTTCCCGCTTTCATCGCCGAGCCGATTGCCCGACCGAGCTGGGCAAGGGCTACTGAGCTGCCGGCAAGAATGACGACGACGACGGCGAACGCTGCCGCCAAGGGCTTGGTGGACCTTCTCGAAGGTTTCATCGTGTTTCCTCCCGAACCTCGACCGACTGACCAGGGTACGATGGAGACGACCGCGCGTCACCACCTATACAGGTAGGAACGTCCGTGCCCCAGTCGGCGAACACTGGATTCAAGGAATTATTCGAAAGCCTTCACACGGATTGGTCCCCGCGCGCTGAGCGATGTCACCCACACCAGCGCAATCGGCCGGTTGCGAGCCGACAGCACGAGGTGACGGCTGTCTTCGCTGGTGAGCTCCTTCAACCTCGCGGCAATGTCGCGCAGGGTGGCCACCGCCGTTTCGTCGATAAGGACGTCATCTTCATTCCGCGTGACGTCTATCGTCGCGAGTGGGCCTTCCAGGCCACCATTGAGCACCAGGCAGTGGTCGGCACCGCCGATGCGGACGTGATAGCTGTCGGAGTCACAGACGCCGACAAGTCGGCGCAACCCGCGCGGTGGATTCTTCACGGGACCTGAGAGCCCTTCGTTCAGGCCATGTACGTGGACCGCCTGCCGGCCCTGCATCGCACACGACGAACTGGGTGTCGCGATCACCAGCGCGACCATGACGATGCGCAACACACGCACGACAGCGCGCATGCTCATCGACGGGCCACCCGCGCGAGCACCTCCTCTGTCACCTTGGAGGCGGCTTTCTTGATTGCCTTTCCCATGGGCGTCTTGTCCCAACCGGTCCGACCGGTGTCGAAGCCGCCAAGGGCCGACTGAAACGAGACGCCAATGCCGGCGTCGGTTTCTTTCGCCTCGATCGCGAAGGACTCGGTC
>JBOGIN010000061.1:0-5562 GCA_050742275.1 Vicinamibacteraceae bacterium | reverse complement strand
GATTGAGACCCAGGTTGGCGGCGCGAATTGCCTTCTCGACGCTTGCGAGCAGGGAAGGATCGAACGGTTGCGCGACAATCGTCGTGGGCTCGGGGATGGAGAGTGTTGCCACCTGATTGAGCGGCATCATGGTGCCGTATGCTTCGACCTGGACACCGTCGAGCAGCGCCGTCGACGCTCGACCGCTCCGCACGCCCGCGAGCTCATGTCGTACGTGCTCGACGGCTGCCGTCATGCGTTTCTGTGCCTCGTCATACAGCGCCTTCAGATCGCTCGCTTCCATGGCTCATCTCCTCAGTGACCGTTGACGCGTGATCCCTGACGTTCCGCTCAGGCCTGCACGACGGATCCAACCGGCTCTCCCATGACCGCGCGGCGCATATTACCGGCCTTGCGGAGGTCGAACACGATAATGGGCAGGTGGTTGTCCATGCAGAGCGAGATGGCGGTGGCATCCATGACCTTGAGCCCCTGCTCGAGCACCTGTAAATACGAAATCTTGTCGTAGCGCTTCGCGGTCGGCTCGATCATTGGGTCGGCAGAGTAGATGCCGTCCACCTTGGTCGCTTTCATGATGACGTCCGCCCTGATCTCCATCGCCCGGAGGGCAGCCGCGGTGTCGGTCGTGAAGTAAGGATTCCCTGTCCCGGCGGCGAAGACGACGACCCGGCCTTTCTCGAGATGACGTACTGCCCGCCGTCGAATGAACGGCTCAGCAACGGCGCGCATCTCGATGGCCGTTAGGACTCGCGTCGCGACCTCCTGTTTCTCGAGCGCATCCTGCAGGGCGAGCGCGTTGATCACCGTGGCCAGCATCCCCATATAGTCGGCCGTGGCGCGGTCCATGCCGCCGACGCTTGCTTTGACCCCACGAAAGAAGTTGCCGCCGCCAATCACAATGGCGGTTTGGATGCCGAGGCGTTGAATTTCCGCGACTTCTCTTGCAATCTGTGCCGCGACGGTGGGGTCGACCCCAAAGCCCTGGGGACCCATCAAGGCTTCGCCGGAGAGCTTGAGCATGACGCGCTGGTAGGCCTGGATCGGCATGGCACGCGGATTATACGGGAAACGGGAATCAGGGTTCAGGATTCAGGATTCGGGAAACGGGAAACAGGAAACAGGAAACGGGAGACAGGAAACAGGGGCCGGGCGATCCGAGCGCAAGGGGCTGTTTCCCGTTTCCCGTTACCTATACTTCTCCGACCTTGAAGCGAGCGAACGTCAGGATGCGCAGCGGGCGGCCCGCGGCGCTTGCCGCCTCGGCCAGGAGGTCCGCTACTTTGAGCTTGCTCTTCTCGGGCCGGATGCTCAGTTGTTCCAGCAGCACCGACTGCTCGTAGAAGCTCGTGAGCTTTCCCTCGACGATACGATCGAGGACGGCCGCTGGCTTGCCCGCGCCCTCGAGCTGCGCGCGGTAGATGGCCTTCTCGCTCTCGACGGTGGCGGCGGGAACCTCCTCACGGCTTACGTGGAGCGGGCTCGCGGCAGCCACCTGCATGGCAATCTCGTTGGCAAACGCCGTGAAGACGTCGGACGTGGCCGTCGCCGCATCCACGCCGCCGAACGCCACCATCACCCCGATCTTCTCGAAGTGGACATAGCTCGCGATGTAGTCTCCGGTCAGACGCGCCACGCGCGACACGGCCATGTTTTCGCCGACCTTGGCCATGGCTTCCGACAGGCGCGTGCCGATTGGCGTTCCCGGAGCAGTCAATGCGGCCGGATCCACGGTGTCGTCGGCCTTCGCTGCGGCGCGTGTGATCTCCTTCACGAGCGCGCGAAAATCGTCCGTACGGGCGACGAAATCGGTCTCGCAGTTCACCTCGACCATCGTGCCCCGCGAGCGGTCATCGCTGAGGACGATCCCGATCAGCCCCTCGCCGGTGGTCCGGCCCGCGCGCTTGGCAGCCTGCGCGAGGCCGCGCTTGCGCAGAATCTCGACGGCTTCATCCGCGTTGCCGCCGGATTCCACGAGGGCGTTCTTGCACTCCATCATGCCTGCGCCCGTGCGTGCGCGCAGACTCTTCACCTGCTCTGCCGTGACTGTCATGACTGTACCCTTCAAGAGAGGACCGGTTTCACCGTACGCACGAAACGCCGGCCGTGGGACGGGCAGCCGGCGTTCCTACCAATCCTGCACCCGCGTCAACGAATGCTGTTCTTGTCACCCTCGTCTCACGTAGGAGCGCCGCCTTGCGGCCGCAAGGCCGCGCGCTACGTGACGAGCAAACAGTATTGAGCTCACACGGAGGCAGGGGCCCGCTCGGCTCGCGCCGGCCCCGCGGGCCGCTGTGCGGCGCGCGGGGGCTCGCCTTCGACCGGCTCCGGCTGCGCCGCCTCACGCAGCGCGCGGCCCTCGAGCACGGCGTCGGCAATGCGCGACGCGAACAGCCGGATGGCGCGCAGCGCATCGTCATTGCCCGGGATCACGCAGTCGACCTGCTCCGGATCGCAATTCGTGTCGACGATGCCAATCACCGGAATCTTCAGCTTGCGTGCTTCGTGGACGGCGATCTCCTCGTGTCGCGTATCGACCACGAAGACCGCGTCCGGCAGCGTGCCCATGTTGCGGATGCCGTCGAGATTCCTTTGGAGCTTGCGCTTTTCTTTTTCGAGCCGCGCGATCTCCTTCTTGGACAACATGTCGTAGCGGCCGTCGGTCACCATGGCTTCCAGATCGCGGAGACGGCCGAGACTCCGCTGGATCGTCTGAAAGTTCGTGAGAAGGCCGCCGAGCCAGCGCTGGTTGACGTAGAACATGCCACAGCGCTCGGCTTCTTCGCGGATCGCGTCTTGCGCCTGCCGTTTCGTGCCCACGAACAGCATCGTTCCGCCCTGGCTTGCGAGATCGGTCGCGAACCGCTCGGCCTCGCGGAACAGCCGTGCGGTCTTGCTCAGGTCGATGATGTAGATGCCATTGCGCTCCCCGAAGATATACGGCTTCATCTTCGGGTTCCACCGCGTGGTCTGATGGCCGAAGTGCACGCCGGCCTCGAGCAGGTCTTTGACAGCGATCGGACTCAAGCTTCCTCCGTTCAACGCGCCGGCATCACGTCCGGCGCAGCACCCTCGTTTATCGCTTGCTGAACTGGAAGCGCTTGCGCGCACCAGCCATGCCGTACTTCTTTCGTTCTTTGATGCGTGGGTCGCGCCTGAGCAGCCCCGCCTTCTTGAGCCGTGGACGCAGCTCCGCGCTGTACACGCACAGCGCGCGCGCAATGCCGAGGCGCACGGCGCCCGACAGGCTCGACACGCCGCCCCCGATCGTGTTGGCCACCACGTCGAACTTGTCGGCGGTCTCCGTGAGCATCAGCGGCTGGCGGATCTGCATCCGAAACGATTCGACGTTCGCCGAATCGGTGAGTGACTTGCCGTTGACGGTGATCGTGCCGCTGCCGGGGCGAAGGAAGACGCGAGCGGTGGATGTCTTGCGACGACCAGTGCCGTAATACTGAATGACTGCCACGTTACATGACCTCGAGCGGCCGCGGCTGCTGCGCGGCATGTGGGTGCTCAGCACCCGCGTAGACATTGAGTTTGCGATACATCGCGTCGCCGAGCGTGGTCTTGGGCAACATCCCGCGCACGGCCGACTCGACGAGTCGCGTGGGATGGTGCTGCCGGACTTCTTTCGCGCGCGTTTCCACGAGCCCGCCGGAATACCCCGTGTGCCGCCGGTAACGCTTGGCCTCTTCCTTGCGCCCGGTGAGCTTCACGCCGGCGGCATTCAGCACTACCACGTGGTCGCCCACGTCGATGAAGGGCGTATACGTGGCCTTGTGCTTTCCCTGCAGGATCTTGGCGGCCAGGGTCGCCACGCGGCCAAGCGATTGTCCCGCGGCGTCGATGACAACCCATTGCCGCGCCACGGCTCCGGCGGATGGAACGAACGTACGCATGCAATCCCTTTCGGCCGCGACCGGGAGCGCGGCAAACAGAAAGGATACCTGTCTCCCGTAAACCTTGTCAAGAACAGGAGTTTCAGGAAACAGGAAACGGGGATCAGGGGTCAGGGTTCAGGCGTCAGGGATCAGCAGGCATCAGTGGGCAGGCGTCAGCCGGCTTACCAACGCTCGGGGGCTGCCGGCGAGCCACCAAGGGCAAACGATGATGCCCCCGAACGCTCGTGTATCGCCTGACCCCTGATCCCTGATCCCTGACCCCTGACGTAGCAGATTCTGCAGCAATTGAGCCCTTGAGGTGCTGCGGTAACTGCGCTATTCGCGCTCGGCCTCCGCACGCGGGGCCCGATACATCGGCCAAATCCGCGCCCCGACGCGTTGGCATTCCGCTTGCCCTATAGGGCGACGGAGGCAACGTGATGTGGTGGCGCACGCGCGGGCATGTCGTTGGCCTTGACGTCGGGTCTTCCGGCGTCCGGCTCCTCGAGCTCGAGAACAGGCGCGCCGGCGTGTCGGTACGCGCCGCCGGCTGCGCACCGCTCCCAGACGAGGCGTTCGGCGAGGGAGAGCTGCCGGACGACTCGGCCATCCTCGCCTGTCTCGAGCCGCTCGTGCGGACACTCCCGCTCTCGACGCGGCGTGTCGCCATCGGGCTCGCCGGCCGCGATCTCTTCGTCACCCGTCTCCTCCTGCCGCGTCTGTCGCCGCGGGAGCTGCGCACGGCCATCCGCTGGGAGGCGCGAGCGCAGCTCCCCTTCGATCTCGACGAGGTGGCGCTCGACTACCAGGCGTTGCCGCCCAGCGCGTCGGACCCGGAGCGCTGCGCCGTCGTTCTCACGGCAGCGCACCGGCGCACGATCGAGTGGTGGCAGTCGCTGGCGGCGCGCGCCGGTCTCCAGCTCGGCATCGTCGACGTCGTTCCGTTCGCCGTGCAACGCGCCTGTGAGTGGCTCGGCATCACGCGACCCGACGAGTCGTCCCTGCTCCTCCACATCGGGACCCGCGCCACGAACGCCTGCCTCGTCAAGGACGGACACCCGCTGTTCGTGCGCGATCTCGCGATTGGCGGCGATGCCTGGACGGCCGCAATCGCGCGCGCGGCGCGCTGCACGCACAGAGAGGCCGAGGCGCTCAAGCAGGACCTTTCGCGCGGGAATCGCGGCGCGCCAGGAGAGTGGCAGCCGCGGCTCGCCATCGCGACCGAAACGTTTGCGACCGAGCTCCTGCGCATGCTGGCGCTCGCACGCGAGCACGATGATCTCCCAGCGCCGGAGCGTGTCGTGCTCAGCGGTGGTGGGGCGCAATTGCACGGTGTGGCCGGCGCTCTGTCGGCGCGGCTCGGGTGTCACCGTGAGATCTTCGGTCTCGGCAATCCCCCGATCAACGGCGCTCTGCCCGACCCCCTCGCGGATCAGGGGCCGGTGTGGGCTCTTGCGATGGGCCTGGCGCTGCGAGGGGTGCCGCGATGATCGACATCGATCTGCTGACGTCCGTCCGACAGCAGCGCTCCACCGCGAGGACGCGCGCCTGGGCCTGGCTCCGTGCCTACGGCGCGTGGGCGATCCCGCTGGCGACCCTCGTTGCGCTGCTGGGCGTCCAAGTGGCGCTCGGGCGCGCGGAACGGCGTCTCGACCGCGCGCTGGCACGCGCACGTGTGACC
>JBOGIN010000060.1:0-1979 GCA_050742275.1 Vicinamibacteraceae bacterium | reverse complement strand
GGTACGGCCCGGCCTCGTCGATGAGCGTGGCAAGGGTACGAAGGCCGGCGCGGCGATAACGCTCGCCATCCGAACCGCGCTCCGCGAGATAGCAGCCGAGCCTGACAAGGCCCTGAGCCGCAATGGCGGCGGCGGAGCTGTCGACCGGCTCGTAGTCGTTGAAGGGATCTGCCGGACGCTGCCGCCACTCGCCGAGCGCCGCGAGGTCAGGCGCCCCGGTATCCCAGTACGGAACGCCGTCGGCGGCCGCCGCCTCGTCTATGTAGTAATCGCTCGTGGCGCGCGCGGCTTCCAGCATCCAGTCGTCCACGGCCGCGCGCCCACCGAACGGCTGGAGCGCCTCGTCTGGCAGCACCGCGATGAGCTCGAGCTGCTCGGCAAAGCCGAGCATGGCCCAGGCGAGACCGCGGGTCCAGGTGCTGAACGGCGAATAGCCTTGCTGGCTGTTCGGACCTCTGTACGACCCGTTCGCGACGTTGAAGAGCGCCTCGTGGGCAACACGGCCGCGAATGTCGTAGCCGTCGCGCCCGCGTCCGTAGTAAACGCTGAACTCGGCGGTCGCCCGCGCGTGCTGGAGGAGGCGCTCCAGGAGATTGACCGACACGTCCTGCTCCTCCCGCAGGCGATGGCCGAGCAGGTGCGCCAGGGCCAATGCGCGCAGCGACCGAATGGTGTCCACGAACAGCGAATGCGCGCCGTTGAACGAATGAATGAACCCGCCCTGCGGCAGCCTGGTCCAGCGCCGCGCCTGCACGGCGCCGCTCACGGCGAGCGCCAGCTCGTAGAACCGCCGCTCCCACGCGCTCGCCTCGAACCGCTGCTCGCGCGCGAGACGCCACAAGTTGCCGTACGTGCTGACGTTGTTGAAGCCGTGGTCGTGGACGCCGACATGCGTGAGGTGCGGCGCCATGCGCTCGACCGTGCGTGAGCGCCCAAGGTCGAGGAACTCGCGCTCACCCGTGGCGTCGAATTGCAGGAGGGCCGAGCCGTATTGGAACCCTTCGGTCCATTCGGTCCAGCCGCGGGACGTGTAGCGGCCCTCGACCGTGAAGACCGGCGCGCCATCGGCTGGGTTCCAGGTCTGCTCCAGGGCGCGAACCTTCTCCGCAGACAGCTCGAACATCCGCTCGATTCGCAGCGCCAGCGCCCGCGGCGTCGGCGCGCTCTCCAAATCGATCATCGTGTGGACCTCGCCGGTCAATACCCGAGATTGAAGAACACCCAGAGGCCCAGCTCGCTCGGGGCGGTGAGATCCATCCGCCCGTCGCCGTTCAAATCGACCACACGGTACTGTCTGCCGAGCGCGATGTTCTCACCTGGCGCCGCGATCGTATGACGGATGAACGTGGATGTCGATCCATGCCACTTGTAGTAATAGATGGCCGGCGGATCCGCCGCCCCGGGATCGTCACCCTCGTGCGCCCAGATACACTTGCCAGCAATCAGCTCTTCGTCTCCATCACCGTCCAGGTCGGCGAGCGCGAGCGCGTGTGCCTGTGACCACGATTCATCGATGACGTGCGGCTTCCAGACCGTCGCGCCATCTGGTTTGGCGGGCAACTGCTCCCACCAATAGAGCCCAATATCGTGGCCCCGGCCGAAGATGATGTCGAGACGTCCATCGTCGTTCAGGTCCGCGACGACGAACGGGCAGCTGGGGTGCGGAAGCGCGGTCTCCGGATGGAGCGTCCAAGGACGCGCGAACGGATCGCCGTCCGGCCGCTCGTACCAGCCGATTTCCGTGAGCACGTCCTCACGCCCATCGCCGTTGACGTCACCAAACGCGAACCCGTGTCCCCCGCCCTGGGCGCCGAGCACGAACGGCCGCAGCGCAGGTGACTCGTCTGGACCGGTGGTGAAGCGCCAGACCTCGAGCGGGGCCTCTTTGCGATAGTTTGCCGAGTAGAGCTCCGGTACCTCGTCACCATCGAAGTCGTGCAGCGCAAACATCTCCATGGTGCCGCGGGTCTTCGCCAGCC
>JBOGIN010000059.1:0-2634 GCA_050742275.1 Vicinamibacteraceae bacterium | reverse complement strand
GTAACTGATCTTGCACTGATGCCTGCGCATGGGAGCCGTGGCTGTGCTCCCGGCGCTGGCGCTGCTCGTGGGCGCTGCTGTCGGGGCGACCTGGGCGGTGCCGCAGCTCGCGCCGGTCGGCTTGGCCGGTGCGCTGATGGCCTGGCTGCTCGCATCGTGGCGTTTCGTCCGACATGCGGCGACAACCTGCGTGTCGTTGCTGGCGGCCGGCTTTGTGGCGGCGGGCCTGTCGCTTGGCGGGGAGGCGGCGCGTGAAGCCTGGGCGCCGCCGGGGCTCGAGCGATGGTATGCGGATACGGAAAATGCTTCCCCTGAAGCCGCCGTGAGCTCGGTTTCACCACCGATTGTTCTCGAAGGGTGGATCCGCGCGGATGCGGAACCCACGCTGTTCGGTGCGTCGTTCGTGCTGGATCTGCGCGCCGTCCACGTTGGCCGTCGGCGCACCGCGGCTCGAGGCGGTGTTCGCGTGCAGGTGGGTGGCCGATTCGTCGAGACCCGCTCTCACGCCTGGCGCGCCGGGCGTCTCGTTCGAGCGTTTGCGACGCTCCGTCGTCCGCTGCCGTACCGTAATTTCGGGACCACCGACCAAGAGCTGGCGTTGGCGCGGCGTCACGTGAGACTCCTGGCGTCGGTCAAGAGCGCGCTGCTCGTGGAGATGGTCCGGCGGGGACATTTTGCAGCTGAGATCGCCGCCAGCATCCGCGCGCACGTTCGCCGCATCGTCGCGGCGACGGTCGGGCACCACGACCCAACCAGTGCCGCCATTGTCACAGCCGTGCTCATGGGAGACCGAGCCGGTCTCGGCCGGGAGATCGAGGATCGATTACAGCGTGCGGGCACCTACCACGTGCTGGCCATTTCCGGAGGCAACATCGCCCTGCTGGCGGCGCTGCTCTTCTGGCTCCCACGACGGCTCGGTGTGGCGGAGCGTGTCACGGCATCAGCGGTGATCCTCTTCCTTGCCGGTTATGCGGCGACGGTCGAAGGAGGCGCCTCGGTGCCGCGCGCCACCAGCGTCGCGATCGTCTATTTGAGCGCACGGTTGTGGGACCACCGCACGAGTCCGATGAACGCGCTGGCAGTGGCGGCGGCGCTGCAAGTGGCGTCGATGCCGCTGGCGCTCTTCGACGCCGGCTTCGCGCTGTCGTTCGGGGCCACGGTGGGGATTCTGCAGATGGCGTCGCTGGTGCGCGGAGGATGGTCGCGGATCAGGGAGCCGCCGAGGCGCGTGGGGCGTCTCTGGCGCGCGCCGTTCTGGCTGCTGGCGTCGACGATTGCCGCGGAGATCGTCCTCATGCCGGTCAGCGCGCTGGTCTTCGCGCGGGTGACCTTCGCCGGCCTGATCCTCAACTTCGTGGCAATCCCGCTCATGGGCCTCGTGCAGGTGGTGGGGCTCATCACGGTCGGTCTCGGCAGCATCAACGGATGGCTCGGGACGCTGACCGGCTTCGTGGCTCACGTCGCAGCGCTGGCGATTGTCGAGAGCAGCCGTCTCGTCGACATCCTGCCCTGGCTCGTGCGGGACGTCCCGCCGCCTTCGTGGGGGACGCTCGTTGCGTACTATGGCGGTCTGGTTGGCGCCGTTCTGTCACCAATCGGTCGTGGCCGTCGATCGGCGCTCGCGCTATGCGCCCTGTCCGCGGTGTGGATCGTGGCTGGTGGCATCCATGCACCACGGCCGAGGCCCTCGACCTGGCATCCTGGCCCGGAACCACATCTCACTACTGGGACGGACGCCTGGCTCACGGTGACGTTTCTCGATGTCGGTCAGGGCGATGCGACGCTTCTCCAACTGCCCGACGGCGCCACCGTGCTCACGGACGCAGGTGGCACGCAGTTCGACGCGGCGTTCGACGTCGGCGACCGTGTGGTCTCGCGTGCCTTGTGGGCTCTCGGCCTGCGGCGGCTCGACCGGATGGGGATTACCCACGGCGATGCCGATCATGTGGCAGGGGCGCCCATCGTGGCGCAGCGATTTCATCCACGCGTGTTCTGGGAGGGGGTACCCGTCGCCGGACATCGAACGCTCGAGCTGCTGAAGCGCGTCGCGCGAGGGGACGATGCGCGCTGGTGGCGGCTTCGCCGCGGGGAAGTGATTACCCGCGGGGTGGTCTCATTCGTGGTGTTGCATCCACGAGAGACTGATTGGGAGCGTCCGCGGGCACGAAACAACGATTCGCTCGTGCTCGACGTGCGCTACGGCGATGTCTCATTCCTCCTGGCTGGCGATATCGAGCGCGAGACCGAAGAAGAGGTCTCGGCGCACGTGGCGTCCTCGCGGCTGCGCGTGCTCAAGGCCGCGCACCACGGCAGCCGCACGTCGACGACCGCTCGCTTTCTCGAAGCCGTGCGGCCACAGGTCGTCGTGCTCAGTTGCGGTCGAGAGAATCGGTACGGCCACCCAGCGGCGGAAGTGGTCGCGCGTATCGAGCAGACCGGCGCCTCCATCCTTCGAACGGATCGGGATGGCGCGATCCAGCTCGCCACCAACGGCCACATCATCGTCGGTCGAACGATGTCAGGGGAGACGTTCATGGTGCGATAGCGCGCACCACACCTCGTGGTCGGGCCGCCCGTCCGCGCGGCGTGAAGAGCCTGTGAAGAATTCAAGTAGGGGCCGCCTTTAGGCGGCCC
>JBOGIN010000058.1:0-2874 GCA_050742275.1 Vicinamibacteraceae bacterium | reverse complement strand
GGACTAGTGTGAGGGAGAGACGCACCTATTTGGGAGGAACGCCTCGCTGAGCGTCCCGCCTCCACCATCAGGGCCGCGCAGTCGAGAGGCTGCGCGGCCGTTTCCTCGCACGTCAACCGCTATTTCTTTCTCGTAACTCTGGAAAACGCGCCACTGGTGTATCCATTTAGGCGGAGTCAAATGGCCGGATGGCCCCGTCTCTACTGGCCGGAGCGCACTATCCCCGGTCGCTGGGCGAGTTCCAGGCGTGGTTCCGGACTGACGCGGACTGTCTGGACTACCTGGACTGGCTGCGCTGGCCCGAGGGGTTCGTGTGCCCGGCGTGCGGCCATGCCGGCGCCTGGGAGCTGGCGGACGGGCGGTATGAGTGTCGGGAGTGCCACGAGCGGACCTCACCGATGGCAGGGACGATCTTTGACAAGACGCGCACACCGCTGACGGTCTGGTTCACCGCCTGCTGGATGTTCGCCAGCCAGAAGGACGGGCTCTCGGCGCTGTCGCTGAAGCGCTCGCTTGAGATCGGCTCCTACCAGACGGCGTGGGCGATGCTTCACCGGCTGCGGTCGGTGCTCGTGCCCCCGGGCGGGAGCGGCTGCGGGCCGAGGTAGAGGTTGATGAGACCTACATCGGCGGCGAGGAGCCGGAGCTGCGTGGCGGGCGGCAGAAGGGCAAGAAGGTGCTGATTGGCGTAGCCGTCGAGCGCGAGCAGCCCAAGGGCTTCGGGCGCTGCCGGATGGTCCCGATTGCCGACGCTTCCGCGGCAACGCTGCGCTCGTTCCTGGTTGAGAACGTCGAGCCGGGCGCGAGGGTGATCACCGACGGCTGGCCGTCCTATCCCGGCGCGACCAAGGACCTGTACGTCCACGAGCCGCTCGCGGGCGCGTCCGGTGCCGAGGCCTCGAAGCTGCTCCCCGGCGTGCACACGATCTCCTCGCTGGCAAGCGCTGGCTGCTTGGCACCCACCAGGGGTCGGTCGACGAGACCCACCTGGCGGGTTACCTGAACGAGTTCGTGTTCCGCTTCAACCGCCGTCGCTCCCACAGCCGTGGCCTGGTCTTCTATCGCGTGCTCGAACTCGCCGCCGCCCACGACCCCGTCCGCTACCGCGACCTGATCACCAACCCCCAGCCCGGCAGGCAGCGACACCCACCACCTGGAAACCGCGGGCGCCCGCCCAGCCTTGAGCGTCCTCGGGCCGGGCGACCGTGGAGACGCGCGAACCCACTCCACTCCGGTTAGATGGATACCCCACAACGCGCCAATCCGTACGGTGATTTTCTGAAGGACGGATGATGAAGACGGTGGCGCACGTGGAATCGACGCGACAGCGCCTCACGCAGCCTGGGCCTGCTTGACCAGCTCGACGTCGATTGCGATCTTGACCTCGTCGCCGACCGCAACGCCGCCCGTCTCGAGCACCTGATTCCACACCAGCCCGAAGTCGCTGCGCTTGATCTTACCCGTCTCGCTGAACCCGGCCCGCTCGCCGCCCCACGGGTCCTTCCCGCGCCCTTCCGCGACAACGTCGAGCGCAACCTCACGTGTGACGCCGTGCATCGTCAGATTCCCAACGAGCTCGAGGTTGCCGTTGGATACATCGGTGATCCGCGTGCTCCGGAAGGTGATCGTCGGAAACGTCTCCGCGTCGAAGAAATCGGGCGAGTGGAGGTGCGTATCGCGCTGTGCCTCGCGCGTGTCGATGCTGTTCACGCCAATCGTGACCTCCACCTGGCTCTTCGTCAGGTCGCTGTCGTCCGTTATTACACGGCCCGACACGTCGGAGAACCGGCCCTTGACCGTGGCGATCATCAGATGACGGACGGAGAACTCGACGCTGGCGTGGCTCGGATCGATGGTCCAGGTCGTGGTCGCATCGGCGGTCGCGCTCATACGGGAACTCCTTCTGGATGCTTGGTCTGGGACAACATTTCCTTTTTTGCGCATACTTTAAAGATGCTACTATACTTTTACAATTAGCTCGTCAAGTATATCCCGAGCTCATCCTTCGTTGCTACACTCTCAGTATGTCGCGCGAGCTGTGCGCCCGGTTCCACGCGGCGGTGGAGCTCATTGGCCGGCGCTGGAGCGGCGCCGTGGTGCAACTGCTGCTCCAGGGACCGTCACGCTACGCCGAGCTGCGCCGGGCGATTCCAGAGATCACCGACCGCATGCTGTCGGAGCGCCTGCGCGAGCTCGAAGAGGCGGGCATCGTCATCCGCCACGTGATTCCGGAGATCCCCGTGCGCGTGGAGTACGCCCTCACCAAAAAGGGTCGCGCCCTGCGGCCCGCCTTGGAGGCGATTACCGCCTGGGCCCACACCTGGGTCGACGCGCCGGAACAGCCGACTGACCAGGCACGCCGAGCGACGCCTCGGCGGCCAGCGGCCAGCCGGGCGTCCTTCCGCAGCGAGGACGTTCGTCCTGCTCGTCGGCGATAGGGCGCGGCCTGTCGCGCCGCCGCGCGTGCGCCTTGCTCTCGGTCGCCCGGTCCACGCTCGGCTACATCTCGACGCGCCTCGCGCGCGACGCGGGCGTGGTGCCGCCCATGAAGACGCTGGCCGCCCAGTATCCGCGGTACGGCTATCGCACGATCCGCATCTTCCTCGAGCGCCAGGGCCACGCCCTCGGCGTCGACCGGATGTATCGCCTGTGGCGGCAGGCAGGCCTCCAGGTGCCGAAGAAGCGGCCCCGCCGCCGCGGCGCGGCCAGCCGCCCGCGGCCGCTGCCGCCGACGGCGATTAATCACGTGTGGGCGTACGACTTCGTGTTCGACACCTGCGCGGACGGGCGCAGCCTGAAATGCCTCACGGTCATCGACGAATTCACGCGGGAGTGTCTCGCGATCGACGTCGCCGGCGGGATCCGGTCGGGGCG
>JBOGIN010000057.1:0-3812 GCA_050742275.1 Vicinamibacteraceae bacterium | reverse complement strand
GGCAAACGTGGCGTGGGAGTGGTGCTGGGTGTGATCGCGGCGGCGGCCTTGAGCGGGACGGCATGCAGTCGGGGCCGCGCGTCGAGCGAGACGCCCACCGAGTCGTCCGCCATCCGAATCGGCCGCGAGAACACGTCCGTCGTGAAGATGGACGAGATCCGTGTCGGGCCGGAGATCTCCGGTGCGCTCTCGGCGCGCCGCGAGGCGACCGTCCGTGCCGAGGTGGCAGGCGCGCTGCAAGAAGTCTTTGCCGAGGTGGGCCAGGCCGTTCGGAAAGGGCAGGTCCTCGGCCGTATCGAGGACCGTACGCTCACCGATGCGGTGGCCTCGGCGCGGTCAGCGGTGACGTCGGAGCAGCAAGCACTGGCAACCGCACGCCGTGAGCGCGAGCGCGCGGGAGCGCTCGTGAAGGGGGGCGCGATTGCCGAGCGCGAAGCGGAGGCTACGGCAGACGCCGTCACCAGCGCGGACGCCCGCGTGGCTGACGCCAACTCGCGGTTCGTCTCGGCCGAGAAAGCGCTGTCGGACGCCACGATCGTGGCCCCACTCTCCGGCATCGTGAGCACCCGCCCGGCCAACGCCGGCGACATCGTCTCGGTCGGCGATGAGCTGTTCCGGGTCATCGACCCGTCCAGCATGCGGCTCGAGGCCTCTGTTCCCTCCGAGGCCCTGGGCGCCTTGCGCGTCGGCGGCGCGGTGAGCTTCCAAGTGCGTGGCTATCCTGGCCAAACGTTCACCGGCAGCATCGAGCGGATTAGCCCGGCGGCCGACCCAGTGACGCGCCAGGTGTCGATCTTCGTCTCGATCCCCAACAAGGGAGGGCGGCTCGTGGCCGGCCTCTTTGCGGAGGGACGCGTGATACAGGCGGCCGCCAAGGGGCTCGTGATCCCGTTGTCTGCGATCGAGACCACCGAGGAAGGCACGTCCGTGACGCGCGTGCGCGATGGCAAGTCGGAGCGCGTGACCATCGCGCTCGGCCTGCGTGACGAAGAGACCGAGCGCGTGGAGGTGACCTCCGGCCTCTCCGAAGGGGACGTGCTGCTGACCGGTGCCGGCCGCGGCGTGACGCCCGGCACGCCGGTCGAAATCAACGGAGGACAGACCGCCGCGCCGGCGGAGGCACGAAGGTAGGCCGCCATGTTCATTTCTGACTTCGCTATTCGCCGGCCGATTGTGACGATCGTGGCCATGATGGCCCTCGTCCTGTTCGGGGCATTCGCGCTCTTCATCCTCGACACGGACGAGTTCCCGGAAGTCGCGCCGCCGGTGGTCGTCGTGTCGATCCCGTATCCGGGCGCCTCGCCCGAGAACGTCGAGCGCGACGTCATCGAGCGGATCGAGGAGGGGATCTCCGGCATCAGTGGCGTCAAGGAGATCCAGTCGAACTCGCTCGACAGCTACGGCGTGATCATCGTCGAGTTCGTGTTCGGTAAGGACATGCAGGAGGCGACGCAAGAGATCCGCGATGAGATCTCGGAGATTCGCAACGACCTGCCGCTCGAGATGGAAGAGCCCACGCTGGTCAAGGTTTCGCCCAACGACATGCCGATCGTGTCGCTGGCGTTGCGGTCGAAGCAGTTGAACAGCGCCGAGCTCACCCGTCTCGCCGATCCGGACATCACGCGACGACTGCGCGGCATTCCGGGCGTTGCCGAGGTCACGGTCGTGGGCGGTCTCGAGCGCGAGATGACCGTCGAGCTCCAGCCGAAGGCGCTGCAGGCCGCCGGGGTCAGCGTAGCGCAGGTCGTGCAGGCGCTGCAGGCGCAGAACATCGCCGCGCCGGTCGGCCGTTTGAACGGGGAGCTGGACGAGCGAGGGATCCGCCTGCAGGGCCGGCTGGACACGGCCGCCGAGTTCGACAAGCTCGTGGTGTCGCAATCGGACGGCAGGCTCGTTCGCTTGGGCGACGTCGCGACGGTCCGCGATGGCACGGAAGAGGCGCGCACGGCTGCGCTCTTCGACGGCGAGCCGGCGGTGGGCATCGACATCAAGAAGTCGACCGGCTACAGCACGACCGCCGTTGCCGAGGCCGTTCTCGAGCAGGTGAACGAGGTCAAGAAGACGCTTCCGCCGAGCGTCGAGATGCGCGTGGTGCGCAACTCGGGCGTCGACGTGGCGAACTCCGTGCTCGACGTCGAAGCGACGCTGCTGGAAGGCGCGGCGCTCACGGTGCTGGTCGTGTTCCTGTTCCTCAACTCATGGCGCTCGACGGTCATCACCGGGCTCGCCCTGCCGGTCTCGGTGTTGGCATCGTTCGTGGCGGTGCTCGCGTTCGGCTTCACGCTGAACACGATGTCGCTCATGGGGCTCTCACTCGCGATCGGCATTCTCATCGATGATGCCATTGTCGTGCGCGAGAACATCGTGCGGCACGTCGAGATGGGCAAGGATCACTACACGGCATCGCGTGAGGGCACGTCCGAGATCGGTCTTGCCGTGGCCGCGACGACCTTCGCTATCGTGGTGGTCTTCGTCCCGATTGCGTTCACGGGCGGCATTACGCAGCAATGGTTCATGCCGTTCGCGCTCACGATCGCATGCTCCGTGCTCGTGTCGCTGTTCGTGTCGTTCTCGCTCGATCCGATGCTCTCGGCCTACTGGCCGGATCCGCACATGGCGACCGAGGAGCGCTGGTGGATCTCCCGGCAGCTCGAGAAGTTCAACAGCTGGTTCAATCGTCAGGCGGAGCGCTACAAGCAGGTAATCGCCTGGGCCTTGCGACACCGTTTGGCGATGGTGATGTTGGCGGTGGTCACGTTCGTGGGTGCCCTGGCGCTGCCCGCGCTGGGTGTCGTCGGCAGCGGCTTCTTCCCCAAGTCGGACGATGCCGAGTTCGCCATCAACATCGACACGCCGCCGGGATCGAATCTGGAGTACACGGTCATCAAGGCGGAGGAGGCCGCTCGGCTCGCGCGCGCCATGCCCGAGGTGACCTACACCTACACCACCATTGGCGGCCAGCAGAGCACGATCGACGAGGGCCAGGTGTACGTGCGCTTGAAGCCGAAATCGGAGCGGGCGAGGCGGCAGGAAACCGTCGAAGCGGAGTTGCGTGAGCAGCTCACGCGCCTCGGCGGCGTTCAGGCCGGTATCGGCCTGGCTGGCGCCTTCGGAGGCCAGAAGCAGATTCAGTTGCAGCTCGTCGGTCCCGACAGCGGTGAACTGGCGCGCCTTGCTGATGTGGTCATGGCGGAGGTGCGCGAGGTTCCAGGTGCGGTAGACGTCAGCCTCTCCACGAAGGGGCAGAAGCCTGAGCTGGCGGTGAAGGTGGACCGTGGGTTGGCAGGATCGCTCGGCGTCACCGTCGACCAGGTGGGGCAGACGCTGCGCGCCGCCTTTGCGGGGATCGACGTCGGCGACTGGGTAGACCCCGGCGGCGAGACCCGCGATGTCGAGGTGCGCTTGGTGCCGGACGCGCGCGAGCGCGTGCGCGACCTGCGATCGGTGCCGATTCACGTGCCGTCGCCAGCCGGCCAGCCGCCGGCGACCGTGCCGCTCGGCCAAGTCGCGAGCGTGACGAGCGGTCTCGGTCCGGCCCGGATCGACCATCTCGATCGGGAGCGCGTGATCACCGTGGAGGCCAACGTCGAGCCACCTCATTCGCTTGCGGAAGTCGTCGACGGCATCATGCGGCGCGTCCAAGAGAACGTGCAGATGCCGGCCGGCTACGAGCTGACACAGGGCGGCGAGACGGAGGACATGCAGGAGGTCTTCGGGCGCATTCTCATCGCGCTGGCGACGGCAGTCATCCTCATGTACTTCGTCCTGGTGCTGCAGTTCGAGTCGTTTCTCGATCCTCTGGCGATCATGAT
>JBOGIN010000056.1:0-1731 GCA_050742275.1 Vicinamibacteraceae bacterium | reverse complement strand
CACCAATCACGGCGATGGTGGGGTAACCGATCTCCCGACCGGACTTCTTTTCCCTGACCGAGATGCCGAAGCATTCAGGCAGTTCGGGTTGCCGAAAACGGTCGTACTCTCGTCCCCGCCAGTAGAGCCGATAGCCGGTCATGCGTTGGATGAGCTACTGTGATCCGCTCGCCGTTAGGGCACGCTCCTGTTAGATAGCCCGGCCTGTTATAGGCGAAGTGTTCTCGATGCATCGTCGCCTCCATGGTCTCACGAGTTCTTGAACGAGTGATACGAAATGAAAGCAGCGATCCCGCAGATCAATCCTCCGACGGTCAGCAACGGCAGGCGGTATTCGTAGGTGGCGTCTACCAACGCTGCGATGGTGGCCCACTCGTGTTCGGCCGCACTCTCGGCGAGCCACGTCGCAATCGGTTGTGCGGCCCACGGGAAGAAAACCCATAGAAACCCGCTCAGCCACGCCATGAACGCCAGCGCGAGGACCAACATGCCGATGGTGCCAGCCGTGCTGGTCTTTCCGGTGTCGAACGGGTCGTCGGCCATCGTCAACCTCCGCGCTCGAGTTGCTCGGCCGGCTTCGCCAAGAATCGGTTGCCTAGTTCGCCGAGCCCGCACCGAGCTGAGGCGCCCAGCGCGTCAGTACCACTTCGTCCAGATTCACCAGCGGCAACGTCGCCCCCTTGCGGTTCTCAAGAGCAGTAACGACCTGCGCGGCAGTGTACCGCCTGACGGCCTCATACGTCGCCGCCGGCTTGGCGCGCCATACCGGCGTGACCTCGATCACTCGACCGTCCTCCGTCTCCAGCCACCCGTGGCCTATCACGCCGTTCGCGATGCCTTCGACATAGTAAACCGTCTGCTCGGTGACGCGGGTCGCGGCGGACAACCCGCGGAACGCGTTGAGGAAGCAGTTCTTGTTTCGCGGGCGCGGGCGCATCGTTTGCGCGATCCGTTCGCTCAGGTCAACGTCAACCATTCAGTTCCTTCGCCTGCTGCGCCCCCTGCTCGCTTCGTCAAGCGCCATCGTCGCCCTCTGCGGTCTAGTATTGCGCACGTGGATCGTGTGCGCGTTTGATCAGATTCTCGGGTGTCGGCTCTTCGTGGAACACGATACGCCACGCCTGCTGACGAATCCCTGTCAGCCACCGTGCGCTCGACATCCCGATCTCGTTTCGCCTGTCCCATTCTGGCGGCCCGTCCTCGCCGTGCTCGGAAATGAGCATCGAGTGGATGTCTTCAAAATGGTCGGCTCGGGTCATATTCGGTGTAGTCACGACTCCAGCTCCTTCGCCAGCTTCGCCAGCTCGGCCGATCGATCCCGCGCCAGCTTTGCGACCGCGGCCTGCCAGCCGGCGGGCGGCTTCCGGTAGCTCGGGCTCGCCTGATCCATTCGTGCCTGCCGGATAAGGGCACCGGACACGCCGGCTGCACGTCCCAGGTCTTCCAGCGTTGGGCACGCTGTCAGCCGATCGGTTGCCTCGACGAAATCCATCGTTCGCTACGTTGCTGTTGACACTGCCGAGTCTGTCAATTAATATGTAGCGAGCAGGGGCAAAGAGCAACCCCACGGCCTGCCTAAGCTTGGAGGCACAGTCAGACCGTGGGGCTACAATGGACAGCCCGGAGGCCGCCCATCTTCACAGTACCCCTGCCGCGGCCTCCGGGTCAATGCCCGGAGGTATCTATGCATAGCCCGTCCCCCGAAGTGTCCGCCGTGGACACCTCGTCCAC
>JBOGIN010000055.1:0-5648 GCA_050742275.1 Vicinamibacteraceae bacterium | reverse complement strand
GTAACCTGCACCCGATCAGACCCAATGCGTACCGGGATAAGATCCTTCACGAATAATCCGGGCTAGCACAGCAGTTCTCTCTGGCTCCCGGCGTCTGAACCATTCCGCGTTCTCGGACCGCTTCATCGCGCACATGCTGGCGCGCAACATTCGAATCGAAGAGGACCTCGTCGATCAGCTCTTCAACTCGAGCGAGAAGCGGCTCGCCCGAACGCTGCTGCTCCTCGCACGCTACGGGAAGGAAGAGACGACTCACCGCGTGCTGCCCAAGCTGTCCCAGGAGACTCTCGCCGAGATGGTCGGAACGACACGGTCGCGTGTGAACTTCTTCATGAACAAGTTCCGCAAGCTTGGCCTCATCGAGTACAACGGGGAGCTCAAGGTCAACAGCTCTCTCTTGAGTATCGTGCTTCACGACTGAGCGAGCTCTCACCTGGTGCGCGCTGGCAAACGACGCCCTGTCAGCCGGCCGGGGCGTCGGTCTTCAGCGGGGCCTCGACGATGCCTTCGAGCTGACGGAACATCCCGCGGAAATACCTCAGCACGCGCACGCCATCACATGACGTCTCGCCGAGCTCCGCAAGGCAATAGCCGTCGAACTTGATCTCCTGGAGCAGCTCGACCAACCGGCGCCAGGGATACTCCTCCACATACAGATCGCGCATGTGGATTTGACCGATCTTGTGCTGCACGAGGCGGAAGTTTGCCTCCAGCCCACCGTCCAGCAGGTCGGTCTCGTTCGAGTTCCAGCACACCCACACGTTGGGATGGTCCCCGGCGTGGTCGAGAATCTTCTTGATGTTCGGCAGGCGCGACGTCTCCTTGCCATGCACCTCGACCTGGATGCGGACGCCCTGCTCTTTGGCCGCGTCGCCACAGGTCGCGAGCGCCTTGCCAATCTGCTCGAGCGTCTGCTCCTCCGGAACGTCCGAGCGCAAGCCGTTCGGGCGCACCTTGATGCTCGGGCAGCCGAGATCGTGCGCCAGTTGGAGCCACTGGCGCGTCTCCTCGATGTTCTTCTCGACAATGGCGGGATCGTCGGCGTGGTACTCGCACGTCGTGCCGAGACCGGCGAGCTTCACGGGCGAATCGTCGAAGCGCTTGCGCACCTCGGCACGTGCGGCAGGATCGAGCGAGCGCTCGACGCCGTGCTTGTGCGTGGTTCTGAGCTCGACGCCGTCCATCTCGACCTCGGTGAGGTTCTTGATGATGGTTGGGAGGTCCCAATCCTTCGCGATGTTGTAGGTGACGGTCCCGACCTTGAGCGCCCGCTTCGAGGCGGCACCTTGCGCCGCAGCGGCAGGGCGAGGCTCGAGGAGGCCCGCCACCGGGAGGGCCAGCGTGGTGGTTAGCAGGAAGTCTCGTCGTGTCGACATGGACGAGATGCTAGCACGAGCTATCAGAATTGAAATCGCAGGCTCAAGACGTCATCTCGAACGGCCGTCAGGCCGCTCCCGCCGGCAAGCGGGCCGACCGAAAGACGGCGGCCCAGGCGGCTCGGTTTTCTGCGCTGAGGACGTTGAGCTCTTCGAACAGCTCGCGCGCGAGCTCGACGTCCGCCAGACCGCTTGCCGTGATGAGCCCCCGATCCCGAACCGCAGGCTCGTCGACATAGCTCGCCGCCTCGGCATAGCCTGGCACGTGCGCACGCAGATACTCGAGGCCGTTGCTCGTGTGCCGGCGTCCGCGCAGAAGGCCCAGGCGCGCAATGGCAACCGTCGCCCCACAGATCGCCGCGATGGGGACCTGCTGTGCATCGAGACGCGTGAGCAACGCTTCGAGCTCCGGTTCGACAGGAGCCTGCTCCCAACGATCGCCGCCGGGGAGGATGAACGCGGCGACATCCGCAGGGTCGACCGCCGTGACGACCGTCGACGGGAGCACGCGGATGCCGCCCATCGATTCGACCGGATCTCGTGTGAGGCCGACGGATTCAATCCGATATCCGCCGGAACGTCGCAACTCGGCCACCGCATGCGCCGGCTCCCAATCGGCGAATCCTTCGACCACCAGCAAATAGACGGCTCGATCAGGCATGGCTCCGCTCAGCTACTTCTTGCCCTTCTCTTCCGCGTGGATGGCGAAGAAGGCGCCCTGCGGATCCACACACTGCGCGATCTGACCACCGCCGGGAACATCCATCGGTCCATTGAGGACCTCGCCGCCCCTGCTCTTGACCCGTTCCACCGCCGCGGCGACCTCATCGACCGTGACGTAATGGAGCCAGTGCGCCGGCATCTTCATCATGGTGGCCACGTTCGACATGCCGCCCTTGGTGATGCCCTCGGGGTCTTTGAACATGAAGTAGATGCCCATCTCCCGCCCCATGTCCATCGACTCAGTGTGCTGCCAGCCGAAGAGCGCGCTGTAGAACTTCCAGGCCGACTCGTAGTCGGTGGTGTTGAGCTCGGACCAGATGAAGTCGCCGACCTCCGGCTTGACCTGTGGCATGTCTTCCAACGGCTTCAACACCGCAAACGCGGCGCCCTGCGGATCCGTGAGGACCGCGAACCGGCCAACCTTGGGGATGTCCTCCGGCCCAATCTGAACGCTTCCACCGAGCTTCTTCGCCTGCTCTGCTGTGGCATCGACGTCATCGACACGCGTGTACGACATCCAGTGCGGCGCGTTCACGTCGGGCGGCATCTTCATCACGCCGCCGACGGGGCGGTTCCCCACCATCCACATCGTGTACGGCATGTTCGGGTCTGAATCCGGCCACGCCTGCGTCTTCCAACCCATAATCTCCGCGTAGAAGCGCATCGCTCCCGCCGGATCGCTGGTGGTCAGGTCGTACCAAACGTTTTGCCCCTGCTTTGCCATCATTTCCCCTCTTTCGCTTGAAGATACCGGCAACATTTGGCCCGGGGGACGGGTTCTGCGACCGCCCGATCCCCTCCACTAGCTTATTCGCCGAGGCCGGCGGAACGTCTCATTATTCTTGGGCCGGGAATCAATCGTCCGCGTAGACCATTCTCCCCATCTATCTATTCCAGCGAGCCCGGTACAATTGAGCATGGCCGGTCACCAGTGCTTCCACTGCAAGCAGTGGGTCGAGGAAGGCGAGGCGCACGACTGCTGGACAACGACCGAGGCAGCGCTCACACGAGGCTTGTCGGACGATCTGCAGGATGCCTGGGAGCGGCTGCGCGCAACGGCCGCCTCGTTTGGCGATCAACGAATCTACGCTTCGCACCACGCGATCATGTTCTCGCGCAAGTCCTGCTACTTCTTCGTGCGCCCAAAGCGCCGCTATCTCGAGCTGTGCGTGTTCTTGGGCCGCGCGATCAAGGCCCCGCAGGTGCGCCGCGTCGATCGCGCGTCGAAGTCCAAGCTCGTTCACATCATTCACATCACGCATCGAGACGAGGTGGAGGCGCCGATCACCGACTGGCTTCAGGAAGCGTACGCGCTGTCCGACGTGCTCAGCGGGCCGGCAAAGAAGCACGCCACGTCGAAGGCTCGACCGACGAAGCAGCCCGCGAGAGCCACACCGAGCACTTCTGTCCCGGCAAAGGCACAGCGGTCGTAGCTGCACGGTTCGTCTGCCCTGAATGCTGTCGCACTGACCCCCGGGCGAGCTCGCGCCCGGCCGCTCACTGTCCTGGCTCCGTCAATGCGGGCTCTCGTCCAATCCCAGCGCCCCTCTGAGCCGGGCACGATAGCTTCGTCCCGATGTCAGACGTATGCCGGTCTTGAGCCGCAAGACGTACTGCCCCGACGTGAGCGGCTCGATATCGGCAATAAGGTCCAACCGCACGATCCGCGATCGATGGATCCGCAGGAAGGCGCGCGGATCGAGTCGGCGCTCGAGCCCGCTCATCGTCTCGCGCACGAGGTGCGTCGTACCGCCAACGTGCAGCTCGTGGCTCGCGGGCCGCTGGGAGCTCAACCGCGGCGGGCGCCACACGGTCGAGCAATGGATGGCGCCGCAGGGCGGCTATCGCAGGACTGATGGCGGGCTCGTCGCGCGCATCGAAGGAACCGTCGACGGCAAAGCGCGCCGCATGGACTTTCCGTACCGGCACCGGCGACATGCACGCCATGAGCGCCGGTGATGCAGAATCAGCGGAGGAGGACAGCGACATCAGATGACCGACGATACAGGCGATGAGATTGTCGAGGTTCCCATAGAGAACGCTCTGGATCTGCATCCGTTCGCGCCGAGGGACGTAATCGCTGTCGTCGAAGACTATCTTGCAGCCGCCCGTGAAAAGGGGTTCCGCGAGGTGCGTCTCGTTCACGGACGCGGCATCGGCGCGCAGCGCGCGGCAATTCACCGGCTGCTGCGGTCGCTGCCGGACGTCGAGTTCTGGGATGCGCCAGAATCACATCTGGGCGCGACTATCGTGCGGTTTCGGCAATCCGATGAAATCGCAGGCACGTGAACCATCATGCGGAGCCTTCCGTCCAACGTAGGCGTGGCCGCCAAGACGTGGGGCCATGCCTAGCAAAGCCCACGGAGGATCGATGCCCCGACGACTTCGCTCGTTCCATCTATTCGTCGTATTGACGACGCTCATCTCGCTCGGCGTGCTCGGCCGGCAACCGACCGGCGCACAGGACGCGGCCGAGGCGCTAATCACGCGCATCGAGGCGCCACAGTCTCCGAACCGGCAGGGGTTCGATCCGCTGACACTCGCCGGGCTGATGGACCGCTTCGACGTGCCAGGCGTCAGCATTGCCGTCATCGAGGACTTCGAGATTCACTGGGCCAAGGCGTACGGCGTTGCCGACGTGACGACAAAGGCGCCGGTCGACGCGCACACATTGTTCCAGGCGGCGTCCATCAGCAAGGCTGTCAACGCGATGGCCGTGCTCAAAGCGGTGCAGGATGGCAAGGTGTCGCTCGACGCCGACGTCAACACCATCCTGAAATCATGGAAGGTGCCCGCGAGCGAGCACACGAAGGAGCGACCGGTCACGCTGCGTGCTCTGCTCAGCCACACGTCCGGCTCGGGCGACGGCTTCGGCTTCCCCGGGTACCATCCGTCAGAACCGCGGCCGAGCCTGGTTCAGGTCCTCAACGGCGAGCCGCCATCGAACGTCGGACCGGTGCTCTTCGAGCGTCCGCCGCTCACCTACTTCAAGTACTCCGGCGGCGGCATCACGATCGCGCAGCTCGCGTTGACAGAACTGCTGGGCAAGCCGTACCCCGAGATCATGCAGGCAAGCGTGCTCGCCCCGATCGGCATGCGCGACTCCACGTTCGAGCAGCCGCTCTCACCGGAGCGCGACCGCAACGCCGCGCGGGCGCACGACGGCGAGGGACGCGCGATGGACGCGACGTGGCACGTCTACCCGGAGCTGGCGGCCGCCGGCCTCTGGACGACGCCCACGGACCTCGCGCGGTTCGCGATCGAGCTGCAGCGGGCGCTGCGGGGCGACGAGAAGCGCGTGCTCTCGGCGGCAACGGCGCGTGAGATGGTGACGCCGGTCGGCGTCGGCCCCTTCGCGGTCGGCTTCAACATCGAGCAGCGCGGCGAGGGCTGGTACTTCTCGCACGGCGGCGGTAACTGGGGCTTCAGATGCCACCTGATTGCGCATGCCGTCAAGGGCTACGGCGTAGCCATCATGACCAACAGCGACAGCGGCGGCGCGCTCGACGAGGAGATCGAAGCGCGCTTCGCGGCCGCATACGACTGGGA
>JBOGIN010000054.1:0-9225 GCA_050742275.1 Vicinamibacteraceae bacterium | reverse complement strand
GTCAGATTGATTTTCCCGCCGAGCACACCTGAGATCACGCGCATCGTCCCGCTCTCGTCCCTCAGCACCAGCTCCGGCTGGCCCTCGAAGGCTCCCATGTGCTCGTGTGGCGGGAAGGTTCTCGTCCCCAGGCCAAAGCGCTCGACGCCGCGGAGGTCGCGGCCCGCCAGGTCGAAGCCCACGGCAACGTTCGGCGCAATAGAGACGTCGACGCCGAACGTGTAGTTGAACTCGTCGGGGATGTGGAGGGTGTCTCCTGCCTCTGGGTTGTTCGACCAGGTGTAGCCAATGTTGACATGGGGGCTGACGCGACCGTACTCGCCAGACCCGACGGCCAGTACTCTGAATCGGTGCGCACCAGTGCCGATCAGA
Organism: Vicinamibacteraceae bacterium; assembly: GCA_050742275.1. GTDB lineage: Bacteria > Acidobacteriota > Vicinamibacteria > Vicinamibacterales > Vicinamibacteraceae > WHTT01. The sequence continues at coordinate 8,853 of JBOGIN010000054.1, read as the reverse complement.
TCATCGGCATCGCCGGTGGGCAGACGCCAGTCGATGACAGTCGCGAGCGACGTCGTGTCTACACTCAGGAGCCGGTACTTCGCGTGTACGGAGATATCGCCAATGCCGGTGGCGACGTGCTTTGATGCGCGAGCTGTGTCATGCGACCAGCGCCGTCGAATCCCTTCGCCGACTCGGATCGGACGATGTTGGCGATCGCCGTGCCGTCCATCTGTACCCGCACGATGGGGAGGGTAACGCCGACGTCAATCTCGTCCGTTACGCCATAGTTGGCTTGGAACGAGGCCGTGGTGGTTTCGATGTTCAGGACGACCGTCGTGTCCATCAACGTGGTGTCGTCCTCGAGGTAGAACCGCAAGTCACCTGAGGCAAGGTCAACGCCTTCGAACGATTCGTACTGCGCGGTCTGAAATGTGAAGCCGTAGGTGAACCGCTCACCGCCGTTGGTGACCGCGCGATCCGCCAGGAACGGCCCGAACGTCGCGCTTGCTGGAATGACCGCGCCTGTCCCCCGGTCGAGGACATAGCCGAACCCTCCAGACGATGGGGGCAACGGGAGCGTCGCGAGCTGGTGCCCGATCCCCTCATTGAGCTCGGCCGCCACGGTCGTCGACTGCGGGTCGTGGGGCATGGAGCCAAGACTCATACCGGTGGCCTGCTCGATCAGCTGGTGTACGAACGTCTCGGGCGCGCTCGCGTGGTCCCCTTGCGCGTGCGCGACTGCGGGCACGGCTGAAAATAGGAGCGTCACGATTGGCAGTGTGGAGAGGGTTTTCATGAACATGAGCGCGATCTCCCGAAAGAGCACCATGCTTCCCAGGGCACGGTATTCTAGGCCGAGCGGCTGCTGGCCTCAAGCAACGACAATGCGACAATCTCGAGCCCGGCTAGGTAGAATGAAACCGATTTCAGCAAACAAGCCCGGTCCCTGTGTAACCGACGAACGCAGCTAAGCTTACTTCTTGCCCCGGAATGTGGACAGTGACCCGGTCGGCGATTGTAGTCCAGCGCGACGGGTGTCAATGACGGCTCCGGGCACGCCGCCGTGGTCGACTCGCTTCAACCCAACGATTCAGGTAGGCGGTGCCGTTCAAGATCCGGAGCGTGAAGGCTGGGAAGCTGTGGTTCATCGAGCACGAAAGGGCGGGGCAGCAACAACAGCGCAAAGAGATAGAGAAGGACGACGGAGAAGGCCACGTAGCCGGTCAAGGGTGCGTGGGGCTGATAACGCAGACCTCCGAGGGTCACGCCTTCGAGCAACGTGGCGAGCACACGGCGCGTGAGCCCACCATCCGGATCGTAGAGCGCGGCGAGCAGCACATATTTCAGGATGAACGCCGCGCCGAAGATCACGGCAAGGCTGCGGAGGAGTCGCGGAGCGTCAGGATCGGCCGCCAGCGTATTCCAGAGCAGCACGAAGAAGAAGACGTTGCCGGCAAAGGCCAGGAGCCCGGTTTCCGGCGTGAGGCAGTTGAAGAGCTGGGCGCCCGCCGCGAAGAGCGCCAGCAGGATGAGCGCGCCGTTGACGTTTGCGAGCGCAGGACGATCCGCGCCGATGAGGCGCGGGATCGAGATCGCGCGGGCGCGAACGAGCACACCCAGGAGGAGCAGCGAAAGGACGAGCGCCATCAACGACGGCGCGAGAAAGTGAAGCCCACCGCTCCCGGTCGCGCGCACTCCGCCGCCGAGAGCGACCGTCAGGAGCAGCACGGGCAACGTGAACGCCTCGCTCACCACGCTGGAAGCACGGCGGGAACCGGCACGGTCGCTCATGGGCGTTGCCGCAAGGCCTTCATCGGATTGAGATCCGACAGATCACGCTTCAAGCCACGCTCCAGCTCGGCTTTCAGCTCATCGGCGCTCTTGATCGTCAAGTCCGGGTCCTCGACCACCACGCGGCCGTCCGGCGAAACGGCGATTGCTCGATTCACCGCGACCAATGCCTGTTTGAAGAGCTCATCGTCATTATAGAAGCGACCCCATCCCTCACGAAGATAGCTGTACGCCACGTAGAACTGCGTGATGGCATCGCGCTTGGCGGGGTCCGCACGATCGAGCGCGGCACGTGCTTCAGCGTGCTTGTCGGCGCGGAAGAAGCGAAGCCCATCGTCGAAATGCTGCTGGTCCACTCGGTACAGGCCGACGCTCGAGCGCACGCCGCCGGCGACTTCGACCAGCGTGCGCGGCTGTGTCGAATACAGCCAGACGATGAGGCTCCCATACACAACTGCGCAGGCCAGACCTAGGCCCCGAATCACCGTCTCACCGCCCGGTATGGGCACGGCGAACGGCTTGCGCAATACGGGCAATTGCCTGGGCATCAGCGTCGATCACCAGTACGGAATCCTCGCATAGTATACGAAAGCAATGGCCGCGCTCACGCGTGTGATTCTCCTCAATACGATCTGGCCACACCAATGGACATCATGACTCGGCGCGATTTCGTGAGGCTCGGTTTGGTGGCGCCTGCCGTGGCGGCCGGTCAGACGGGGCCGCCTGTGGCGGAGCGGGTCGAGAAGCTGACGGCGGGCCAGAAACCGGCGATTGCCCTCAATCACCTCGGCTTCGAGCCTGGCGCGAAGAAGGTCCTCACCTATCGCCTCAGTGGGGCTGCCGCGCCGCCGGAGCTCACTCTCCGCGAGGTCGGCGGGTATCCAAAGCCGTTCCTCGTCCGCAGGCCTCTGACGAAAGTGGCTGCCGATTTCGGGCCGGTGCTGATCGGCGATTTCAGCGACATCACCGATCGCGGCATGTATCAGGTGACGGTCGGCGATGAACGGTCGGTGCAGTTCTTCATCCGCCCCGACGTCTGGAGGCGGACCCTGCCGAAAGCCGTGAGCTACCACTACGCTCAGCGCTGCGGTGTGGAGATCCCCGGCGTTCACCCTGCCTGCCACCTCGATGATGCGCGCCGCCGCGACAACGGGCAGCATGTCGACCTCACGGGCGGCTGGCACGACGCGGGCGATCTGCGGAAGTGGATGACCGCAACGATGATGAACGGCTTCGGTCTGCTGCACCTCGCTCGCAATCTCGGCAGCGACTGGGACCGAGGAGTGAACGGGATCGCCCCGCTGCTCGACGAGATGCGATGGGGCAATCGCTACTTCCTCAAGATGCAGGATTCCGACGGCCGCATCTGGGCAGACGTGGCTGGCGGGGTGAATGGCGACAACAGCGACAATCACTGGACCGACAACGAGATCGGCAATGGAGACGATCGCTATCTCAACGTGAGCAAGGACGGGTTGGTGCAGGCGATGTGGATCGCGCTTCAGGCGATGGTTGCACAAGCCTTCCGCGCGACCGATCCGGGCTATGCGCAAGCATGTCTTGCCGCGGGACTCCGCTGCTACGGCGCGAACCAGCCAGGCGCGAGCGCACGTGAGCTGAGCTGGTGGACGATCGCGGCCGTCGAGTTGTACCAGGCGACTCGCACGTCGGGTCTCGGAGACGCGGCGGTGCAGCTTGGGCGTCAGTTGCTCGCACTGCAGCAGGCCGCGTTCGCGGGCGGGCAGCGTCGAGTTCGGGGCTTCTGGCGAGCGACGCGCGATGGGCGCGACCCGTTCTCCGATGCCGTCTACGGCGCGATGCCACCCATCGCGCTCCTCGAGCTCGCGGCGGCGCTGCCCGAGCACGCCGACGTGGGGCGATGGCGCGATGCGGTTCGGCTGTACCTGGACGAGTACGTGCTGCCGATGACGAGCCTCTCACCGTACCGCATCCTGCCGTTCGGCGTGTTCTACGGACGCCCTAGTCCGGAAACATATCGTCCGCTCGCGGGCGAGCTGACCTATCGCTACTTCCTCCCGACACGGAAGCAGTTCTGGTGGCTGGGAACCTCGTCTGTGCTGATGTCGCACGCCGCCCTCCTGGGCAATGCCGCGCGCGCCCTCGACAAGCCCGAGTACCGCGATCTTGCGTTCCGGCAACTCGAATGGATCATGGGCGCGAATCCGTTCGGGGCGTGTCTCATGTCCGGTGAAGGCATGCGGAATGTGTATCCGCATTCGCGATTCGTGGGGCTGATCAATGGCGGGATCGTGAATGGCATCGCCGGAAACGCAGACGATGAGCCCATCCTCGATACGGAATACGGCGGCGACTGGCGGACGGCGGAGTACTGGAGTCCGCACAACGCGTTCTACCTGTGGGCGGTTTCGAATCTGGAGAAAGCCTGACGCTGATCGCGGGAACAAGCCGCGCGATATCCTGCACGCTGATGTTCCGCCGCAGATTACTCATCAAAGAACACACCCCAGGGCGTGTTTCGGAATCGTCCCTTCAACTCGCCATAGTTCAGGATCGCTTCCGCAAGGGGCTGCCTGGCTTGTTTATAGGTGGCTGGCCTCAGCGGCTCACTCTTGACACCGAGAAATTCCAGGACGGACGGCATGGCGCGGCGAAAATCCTCCGATAGAAGCTCGTACGTCAGCGTGAGTCTGGGATGATCGTGGAACACCCGCTCACACTCTTCAGCCATTTTCAGCTCGTGCTCGAACCGGTGCAGACATTCCTCGTAGTCAAGGACCGTTGCGAATGGCTCCTCCTCTGCACCTGTCGTGTTCGTCCAGTTGTCGGTCTTGAACGCTTTCTTTTCGGAGAGAATCATCCGCAGCGTGTTGTTCCTCCGGAGGTGGATCACGGCGGTATCTCGCCGCTCCTTCAGATGCATCCATACCGCACGGCGAGAGTCGTCCTGCGCGTGGTAATAAAATAGCTTGAAGCCCACGGCGGCGACGCGCTTCGGCACAGTACTGAACACTTTCGTCTCGAGGAATCGCGCCGGATTGGCTTGCATCAGCGCGATGAGACCTGGACCCTGCCAATGTCGGTCGTAGTCCGGAAACTCCCAACCGATTGAGTCGTAGAATCGGAAGAGCTCCCCAAACGTGACAATCTGGCTGTGAGAGTTCAACAGCCCGCGCAGGAAGTTCGAGCCGGTCCTCCCCCGCCCAAGGATGATGAATCGACGATAGTCCGACCGCCCGCCGACGATGCCCGAGTCGAGAGCCAGGCGCTCGAGATGAAAGCGGGCCGCATGTTTCCAGTAGCGTACACCTGCCCACGTCATGGTTGTCGGCGGCCTGCGAGCGCCCAGCCCGACGGCGCGAATGGCGCTCCCCCCAAGACCGTCAATGCCTTCCACGCAGTCTGCTCGCAAGCAGTTCCCTGCCGGCGCCCCAGAGGGACTTGAGGCGCCGATGCCGTCCACCTGGCGCGACATACCGCCTGGCGACTCTCTCGAGCGCATTGGCAGCGCCGACGTGCATTGCCGGCGAGGGATAGTACCAATTCTTGGTCCACGCGCCGCCCCACGGATCTCTCACGGCAGTCGGCGCGCCTGTAAAATGATTGATGAGGACTTGGGGCAGTCCCTTGGTTGATACACATTCCACGTAATCGTCACTGTAGCGCCTGAGCTGACGGATCATGTCAGCGTTGACGAGTTGGGGGAATCGTCCGAACAATGCGTTGAGATCGGCGTAGCCTTCTCGATAATCCGGCCTGCGCTCGGACAGCCACAGCAGGATCTTGGGCACCGTGATGGCTTCCAGAAGCTCCACATTGCTGGCCAGCCAATCTTGCCTGGTCTCGGCCACCACCTGCATTATGTGAGCCACATCATGCGATGCCAGCACCTCCGTAAACGCCTCGTCACACCCAATGCCCGTGCCATCCGATCGCCTGATGTAGTAGCCAAGACCTTTGCTCTCGAAGAGCGAATTGCTGGCGGACCTCCCGGCCATCACTTGGACGATGGCAAACCTCGCGCCGTTGACGTACTCCAGCAATTTGCCATTCTCTTTTGAGAAGAAGGACGGCCCCGCGCCGCCACGTCCCAAGTTGACACTTTCGAGGCCCAACCGCGCCTGCAACAATGTCGGGAACGGCGCTTCACAGAACCGCCCGAATGTCTGGGCGGCTCCAATAGACACAAAGTACCGGCCCGCCTCCAGCGTCCGCGGCACGGGACCTCTCAGGAGCAATGCCGCTCCGGTTTGGCGGTCTCGCACCTCAGGGTCCAGACAGTAGATGTGGTAATCGACGACGTCCCAGTCCGGCTCCGCATATTCCGCGGTCATGGGACATCAGCCTCGAGCGTTCAAGAGGTGGGTCTGGACCCTGGACCAGATCTTCCTCGGGAGCCGGCCGAAGTGCTTGGACCACGGCTTCCTGGCCGCCTCTCGTGTCGTCGTCAAGTTTCCGAGATCGACAATTGGTTCGTCGAAGATCTGATCCTGCAGCACGCCGAGGAACGCCGAGTGTTGTGGATGCGTAGGAAGATGAATCGCGCGCCGGGCGAACTCGTCCCTGGTGAACGTGCCCCAGTTCACCACTTGGCTGAAGTACACCTGATCACAGCGCAACTGCCGGCCAAGACGCACGAAATCGGGCATCTCCGTGAAGTTGTTCGCTTGGACGACCATGCTTATCTTGAGAAAGTTCAGCGGGCCGTCCTGGCGCAGCGCGCTGATGAACCCGAGGTTCTTGAGCAGCGTCTCGAAGCTCCCGCCGCGGCGGTTGACGGCATACGTGGCGGCAGTGGCTGCGTCGATGGAAATCTCCGCACTCTTGATAAGCTGCCGCACCTCTTCCGAAATCGACTGCCACATCTTCGGCGTCCAGAGCAGCCCGTTCGAGTGCAGGTGTATCCACTCGAGCCGCGGCATGTCCGGCTTCTTCATGCTCTGCAGCCATCGCCTGAAATAGGGGCTCCCGAAGGGATCCCCTGAGCCGGTGATGTGGAGGAAATCCGCCTCGTTCAGCGCCTCGGCCTGCAATGTGTTCTGGATGCGCAGTATCGCCTGCTCATGGTCGCGCTCCACGATCAGCTTCGTGCGGCACGACGGGCAGGAGAGATTGCAGGACTGATCATATGTGCAGATGACTTTAGGGGGGCCGTGGGGCAAGACCGTCAAGTCATTCTCGATGACGGCTTTCAACCTGTCATCTGTGACGTCTTCAACCCTCGTGACCGGTCCCGTTCGTGTTTGTAAGTAGGGGCACCGCGCGCCATTGCAGTACTTGAACGACCCATCCAGAATCGAGCGGCGTATCTCTTGGGCGGCCTTACCGTTCCAGATCTCAGCGACCGATTCGCGCTGCAACTGGCCGACGCTCCTGTCCAGCCAGGAAGGACAGCACAAATACACCCCTCCCCTGCCATTCAGTTGTGTGACCTCAAACCATTCAAATGGTTTGGAACAAAAGAGTCGTTCGCCTGCCGGCATGGGTCGACCAGTTCTCAAGGGTTGCAGGGTTTCGCCTGCCGCTCAGTAGCCCGGATACGACGCGTTGATGTTCTGACCGTTCCAATGGACCAGGGCCTTCGGTTCCCCCAGCTTCCGGAAAAAAGCCGTATTCTGCACGATCTGTAACGTCTCCCACTCGTCCTCGCCGGACAGAAACGTATGCAAGATATGGACCGACGGCATGCGGTAATCGTCAATGGCGAGGATGCCCCCGATTCTCAACCGGCGGGCGGTATAGTGCCAGTCGAGAATTGGCCCCGGAAACGCATGCGCCCCATCGATGAGGACGAAATCCAACGGCGTCGGGCGCCGTGCGTCACGCGGGAGGGCGACGTCAGAGCTCTCCAGGACGAAGGCCACGTTCTTCGCCACCCCCAGTTTGGCGCAGTACCTCCGGACGCGCTCGGCCTCTCCGTCATCGGGCATGACCGAGGTGTGGTGGGCCCCGGCAATCGCAAACACCACTGTCGTCTGGCCGCAACCGGTCTCGAGGGTTGTCGAGCCGTGCGACAACAGACTATAGATGAAACGCAGCGTATCGGGATGAACGGACCAGGTGTTGGTAAGCGCGCCATTCTCCATATGAAAGCGCGGTCTGTCCGCAATCAACCTCTCCAAGAGCCGTGACCGCTCTGGGCGCGGGGGGTGCGCCTCGAGCGGCCGGCGGGGGCGTACCAATCGCCTCGCGCTCGTTGACAGTTTCTGCAGCAGACTGCGCTTCATCTTCCAGACTGACATTGCTCCGCCCCGCATCATGACTTCGGCGTCGCACTCACAGTCTTCGCCGACGACGGCTCCGCCACCACCGCTTCGTACAGCTCGGCGAACCCGTTGACGACCTTCGACCAGGCCAGCTCTTCGGAACGGACCCGAGCGCGCCGGCCCATGTCCAGGCGCAAGGCGGGCTCGCGCTGAAGCTTCCGAACCGCACCGACGAGCCCCTCCACATCGCCGGGCGATGCCAACAGGCTCTCGTCGCCGGATAGATGGAACCGCACCCCGTGAAAGTCGGACGATACGACAGGCAAGCCGCTGGCGATGCCTTCCAGCAGCGCGTTGTTGGCCGTGCACTCGGTCAGCGGCAGCAGCAGTACATCGGCACGGCGATAGAGCTCCGCCAACGCGGCGTCGGGGATCGCGCGATGGTGCGTGACATTGGGCAGACCCTCGAGCCTCGTATCACGCGTCGTGACGACGTCGAAGAGGACGTCGGGATCGGTCATGAACGCTTGCGCCACCCCGCGTAGCGCGTCCCAGTCCCGCAGCCAGTGTCCGACGGTGATGCAGCGGATCCGCCGTCCGCCGGGGCGAGGCGCGGACGGCGGATGGAAGAAGTCGATGTCGATGCCGTGCAACAGCAGGTGCACACGATGCGGGGGCAGCCACTCGAGAAAGATTGGAACCTGCGAGGGAGAGAACACGGTGACATGATCGAAACAGCGCACCACGTCTGGATTGATCAGCGTCCGCTGGAGACCGGGCGGCTGATGGAAGGTCGCCACCGTCCGTGGACGCGGCAGGCCCATTTTTCGCACGAACCTGGGAAGGTACTGACCGGAATGTTCCCCATCGAGAAAGTGAACGATGTGATAGCGGC
>JBOGIN010000053.1:0-13670 GCA_050742275.1 Vicinamibacteraceae bacterium | reverse complement strand
GTACACGTCCACGCCCATCTGCTCGTTGGTCTCCGGATACGCCTGTTCCAATTGACGCGCGATCGCGGCGATGTTCGCTCGTGCCTCGTCTACCGTCACACCACGCCGACGCCGGCCCATCACCATCAGCCACCGACTCCCGCGATCCGTCAACGAGAAATGCGGGCGGGCGATGGCGTCCTTCATCATCACCGGGGTCCAGACATCCAGGACGGCTCCAGGAAAGCTGCTTCCGAACTCCGGTGGAGTGACGCCGATGACGATGAACTCGCGCGCATTGAGCGTGATGGTGCGGCCGATGATGTCCGGATCGGCGCCGAAGCGGCGCTGCCACAATCCATGGCCCAGCACGACAACCGGACGAGCGTTCGGCGTGCGATCGTCCTCGGGCAGGAACGTGCGTCCGATGAGCGCCTTCACACCGAGGACGTCGAAGTAGTTGCCGGAGACGATTGCGCCGCGCACGCGTTCCGGCCTGCCTTCCCGTCCCAAATTGACGGGCAGCACTTGGTGAGCGACCAAGCCCGAGAGCACCTCGTTTCTGTCGCGTAAATCGAGGTAGTCCAGGTAGGACAGCGAGAGGGCGAAGTTGTTGCGCGTGGCGCCCCAGATCTCGACCAGGTCGTCCGGCTGGTGGACGCCCGGCAGGCCCGCGAGGAATACCGCCTTGATCCAGGTGAAGATCGTCACATTGGCGCCAAGCCCAAGGGCGAGTGTGATCACGACGGCAGACGTGAAGCCTGGCCGCTTCAGGAGCATGCGCACGCTGTATCGAAGGTCTTGCCAGAAGGTCTCCATCCGGGTGCCTCATCAGCCGAGCACAAGCGACAGCGGGGAATGCCCGGGCAGACGCCATTCTAGGCGGTGGCCATGCTCGGACACAGGTGCCGAAAGTCATATCGGGACGGCGTGACTTTCAGCACTTCCCGGCGTTGCGGGCGCCGTCAAAGATTGATGTGAGGCGGCCGACCCGAGGGGTGACGCCGCGTTTGCAAGAAGGAGACATGCATCATGAAGGAACAGACCCTTATGAGCGGAGAGGAGCTGTGGCAGGCGGTGGCCCGGCGCCTCCCGCAGCTCTCGTCGGAGGAACAGCGGACGGGAATCGTGCTGCTGAGGGAGCTCGCTCGAGGCGAGGCGGTGGGCACGCCCCAGATCGCGCGAGCGCTCGGCACGCCGGCCGGCGAAGTGGAAGCCCGCCTCAAGGAATCGGCGCTGAGCCCATTCGTCCATATGGATCACGCCGGTTCAATTGTGGGCTTCTGGGGCCTCTCGACTGTTCGCACCCACCATCGGCTCACACTCAACGGGCGTGCGCTGTGGACGTGGTGCGCCTACGACAGCCTGTTCCTCCCGGAGCTCCTCGGCGAGACCGCGCACGTGGAGTCTCGGGATCCGCAGAGCGACGACCTGATCCAGCTCACCATCACGCCCACGCGCATCGAGTCCGTCGAGCCGAAGGGTGTGGTGCTGTCCATGAACTCTCCCGAGGTGTGGGAGCTCTCATCCGCCGGCCGGGTGATGGCCTCCGCCTGCCACTTCATCTTCTTCTTCGCGTCCCGGGCGTCCGGCGAGCGGTGGGTGGCGAATCATGCCCGGACCGTGCTGCTGTCGCTCGATGAGGCCTTCGAGTATGGAAGACAGCAGAACGTGCGGATGTTCGGCTCGGCGCTCGTGCCACGTAACGGATGACGGCTGCCGCTCACTTGGCTTCCGCGACCTGGATGTTCACCAGCCGTCGAGAGCAGCGGCATCGTCTTACGCACAAAATCCGGGCTAATTTCACCGACCGCAAAGGCCGGTCCGTTGACGCTCCAGTTCTCCAAGGATCTACGACAAGACGCCAGCCTCGAGCGCTTTCAACACTGCCCGTGTCCGGTCGCGGACGCCCATCTTCGACAAGATGACGGACACGTGATTCTTCACCGTGCCTTCCGTGATGGTCAGCGCCTCGGCAATCTCGCGATTGCTGTAGCCGCGCGCCATGAAGTGCAGGATCTCCAACTCGCGTCCACTCAGCGGGTCCGGCGACGGAAGGCTGGGAAAGTCGCACTGCACGCGCGGTTGCTGTTGCCGAAGTCGCGCCGTGAGAGCCGGTTGCACGAGCGTGCCGCCGCTCGCCAAGCTCCGAATCGCCGTTGTCAATTGCTCGAGCGAGACGTCCTTGAGCAGAAAGCCCTTCGCCCCGGCGCGTAGACCGCCGATCACGAGATGGTCCTCGTCGAACGTCGTGAGGATGAGCGTGGGCGGGAGCGCGTGAACCCCGCGCAGGGCGTTGAGGACGTCGAGCCCGCTCCACTTGGGCAGATACATGTCGAGCAACACGACATCCGGCTTGACCCGGGGAATGACCTCCAGTGCCTCCTCGCCGTCCCGCGCTTCCGCGACCACCTCGATGTCGTCCACGAGGTCGAGCAGCGTGTGGATCCCTTGCCGCACCAACGTCTGATCTTCGACCACGCAGACCCGAATCATGAGCCACCTCTGGACACGGGAATCCAGGCGTCGACCTCGAAGCCGTGCGCCGGCTGCGAGCGGACGTCGAGCCGGCCACCAACCAGCCCCAACCGCTCCCGCATTCCAGTCAGGCCGTGCCCAGAACGGATCTCCTTCGTGCCTCGACCATCGTCTCGCGCACGCAAAGTGATCTCACCGTTCGACGTGACGAGCTCGATCCACAGGTTGGTAGCGGTCGCGTGGCGGATGGTGTTCGTGACGATCTCCTGCACGCAGCGCAGCACCGTGTGCGCGTGCAGCGGATCGGTAATGGTGAGATCGTCCGGCACCGTGAGATGAATGCGTGGCTCTGGGACGGCGTCCGCGAGCGTCCGGAGCGCGTCCGCCAGGCCAATGGGATCCTCCGCGCGCATGGCACTGACGACGGCGCGCACGTCGGTCAGCAGGACTTTGGTCACTGCCTGTGCACGCTGGATCTGCTGGGACAGGCCACCCCAACGCATCCAGCCGATCCATGACCCGGAGCTCGTAAGAGATATCTCCGAGCGGGTGCTCCGCATAGCAGCGCAGGACGAGTCGAGTGTCGCCGGACATAACGAGCCAATGATGGTTAGCCCGCCCACCCAGCGGGCAGTCGACGCGCACCGCGAACCGCTCCGTCACTTCACGCGGCGGAATCGAACCAGCTCCAACACGGCTGGATGGCATGCGACGGATCTTACCGTGTAAATCTGGTACGTCTGGCACTCGAATCGCCCGTGTGTGTGTGTGTCGACCGTCTCGCTAGGCGCAGCACGACAGCTTCGTGACGTCCCGCGTGAAGGACTGGGCCGCGAGCTTCAGGCCTTCCACTGTCGTTAGGTAGGGAAAGATCGTCTCGCCAAGGTCACGGGTGGTGAGCCCGCCCTTGATGGCCATCGCCGCCGTCTGGATGCTGTCAGCGCCTTCCGGCGCCAGCAGATGTGCGCCGAGCAGGCGGTCCGTTGCTCTATCCGCCACCAACTTGATCAGCCCCCGCACATCACGCGCGGCGAGCGCCCGTGGCACCTGATCGAGCGCCAGGATGGCTGTGTGCACGTCGTAGCCGGCCGCCCGCGCCGCCGCTTCGGTGAGGCCGACGCTGGCGACCTGGGGATCCGTGAAGACGACCGACGGCATGGTCGCATGGTCGTAGCGATGAATGTCACCGGTGAGCGCGTTCTCCACCGCGAGCCGAGCGCCATAGGTCGCCATGTACACGAACTGGTCGCGACCGGTGACGTCGCCCGCTGCGTAGACGCCCGGCCGGCTCGTGCGCATGTACGCATCGACGGCAATGCCGCCCTCCGACGACATCCCGATGCCCGCGTCTTCCAAGCCGAGCCCCTCCGTGTTCGGCGTGCGGCCGGTCGCAATCAAGAGCTGCTCCGCCGTCAGCATCACGGGTACGTTCCGTTTGGTAGCCGAGAGCAGGATCCCGCCATCAGTTCGGTCGACGCGACCGTACGTGAGGCCGCGACGGACATCCATGCCTTCGGCACCAAAATACTCTGCGAGCGCACCGCTGATCTCCGGCTCCGCCTCCGGTAAGAGCCGCCGACGGCAGGCGATCGTCACCTTCACGCCCGCACGCGCGAAGAGTTGCGCCAGCTCACAGCCGACGTATCCGCCACCGATCACGACCAATGAACCAGGCAGACGAGGAAGCGCGAGTGCCTCTGTGCTGGTGAGAAAAGGGACCGCATCCAGACCGGCGATCGGAGGCATTGCTGGCCGAGCGCCGGTTGTGATGAGGAGGCGCGCCGCCGGCAACGATGTGCCGCCGACCTCCAGGCCGCCGTTGGCGAAGCGCGCCCGGCCTTCGACGTAGGTGATCCCCTCGTAAGCGGCGAGCAGCTTGACATACTTGGCCTTGCGCAGCGCGCTGACGAGATCATCCTTCTGCGCGACGAGCGACGACCAGTCGCTCACGCGCGCCTCGGCAGAAATGCCAGAGAATCTGGACGCGGCGCGCGCAACGTGGAGACCTTCCACGGCACGAATCAACGTCTTCGACGGCACGCAGCCGACGTTCACGCAGGTCCCACCGATCGTACCGTGGCCAACCAACGTCACGTGGGCTCCAAGCTCCACGGCGCGGATGGCGGCGGCGAAGCCGGCGGATCCGGCGCCGACGATGGCGATATCCGGCCTATGGTTCCTAACAATCGATGGCGCAGAGTTAATCGTTGGCTCGCAATCATCGCAGGTCACCCCTGGGGTCTGTCGCGTCGATTCCATATGCGCCACCATCATTCCGTCGCGTGATGTCCCTTGACGGCGAGCCGGCGTCAAGGCGTTGGCCCCTTGGCGACGCGCGCCTTGAACCCAGACTGCTCCGACACCGTACGCGCGATCGCCTCAGGCGTCATCTTGGACGCGTCGTACGTGATTTCCGCTGTGCCTTCTTCGTAGCTCACGGTTGCCGCCTTCACACCATCTATACCGTGTGCCGCCATGCTGACCGCGGCTGCACAGCCGCCGCAGGTCATACCCTCGATCGTCAGCCGGGCGACCGAATCAGCCTGGAGCGTCGCCCGCTCCGCCCGTGACGACGCTTGCTGCGTCCCTTCGGCCTTGGGACCCAGAGCCCACAGGCTCAGTGCCACAACCACACCGACCGTTCCGACGGCTGCGAGTGCAAGACGCATGGAACCCTCCTCGATCGTCAGATCAGCCACTCGACGTAATACGGGAACGCGGCGAGCGCCACCACGAGGATCGTGACCAGCCAGAGAGCAGGATCCTTGCGCGGCGGCTCGCGACGGGCGTGCATCTGCCGTCCGGCGTGCACGTTTCACCGGATCGCCGATACGTTGCCACGAATGCGGCCCCGAGAAGGACCGCTGTCAGTCCGAGCATTACCGGACGCCAGGGCTCGAGGCGTGTCGCCCCTACACCCAACGCTCCTGCACCCACGAGTGAGAACACCACTGGCCCGATACAGCAGGCCGATGCCCCAATGGCTGTCAGCACGGTCGCTACGATGGTCTTCATGTCGCGTCCCTTCACGAATCACGGTACACCTTGGAGCGCGGTCCAGAGTCAAGAGGAGGAATAGCTGCTGGCTTCGCTGGTCCCGATGGAGTACGATGGAGGCTAGCCGGAGAACGCGTCATGGGACGTCTTCGTCTCCGTTTCATCTCGCTCTTCCTCACCGTTGCAGTCCTCGGCTTGGCTCCTGCAGAAGCCAGTGATCGGGACGTCACCGTCGACGATGTGATTCGACTGGCGCAAAGCGGGATCTCGGACGAGACGATTATTGCCTTCCTGGATACGCAGCCGATCGGCTTTACCCTCGACGCAGATGTCCTCCTTCAATTGCGCTCAGCGGGCGTCAGCGAAGCCGTCATTCAGTCTCTTCTGGAGCGTGCAAGGCCCACCCCAGGGCCGCCGCTGACCTACGCCGCTCCTGCGGCGCCGCTCTATGGTTATCGTGTTCCTTATCCGCCTGCCTATTACGCATATCCCCGTGACTATTACGCGGCTCCGGTGAGAGTGTTCTTCTCATTTGGGCTGCCCCATTCGCGGCACGGTCGCGCGTTCGTCCACCACCACCACCACAGGGGTGTCGCGGCTGGCCACTTCCCGGTCGCGGCTGGTCACTTCCCGGTCTCGGTTGGCCACTTTCCGGTCGCGGCCGGCCACTTCCCGGTCTCGGTTGGCCACTTCCCGGTCTCGGTTGGCCACTTCCCGGTCGTCGCTGGTCACCGGACACTTACCGTCCGGCACGCTGGTCACGCTGGCAGGCATGTGCACGGCGGTCACAGCGGTCATCGCGGACATCGCTGAGCGAGCTGCCTGGACACTAGAACGACGCGTGCATCGACGTGTAATCCAGATCACACTTTTCAACTGATCCAATTGATCCTGCGCCAGACGCTGCAGACTGTAACGGATCCGCCCGCCGACGAGACATGTGTCGTATGTCGCACGCATCGGCGCGCACCATTCTCATCTTTACGCGGGCGCCGGCGGCAGAGGCTCGCGCCAAGCGGCTGCACGTTCGCCTCGGGGCAGCACTGTTCGGCGCCTTTCTCTCCGCCTGGCGGCGCATCGCCGCCGAGACCGGTAGCGATCTCCTGGTCGTCGCGCCGCGGGACTCCGTCGCGACGCTCTGCCGGATGCTCCCGGGCGTCGACGTCGCCGCGCAGCCGGACGGCCGGTTCGACGTCAAGCTGAACACCGCGTTTGATCTGGCGTTCCGTAGCGGCGCCAACGCGGTCCTGATGGTGGGTGGCGACAGCCCTCCACTTCCGCCTGCGCAGGTTCGCCGGGCGTTCGACCATCTGGAGCGCGACGCGCGCGGACTGGTCCTGGCGCCTGCCCACGACGGCGGCGTCAACGCGATCGGCCTGACACCGACGACGCCCCGGCCGTTCGACTCCGTCGGATGGATGACGCCCGCCGTGCACCGTCACCTGTGCGCGGCCGCGGAGCGACTGGGCCTGACGCTCTTCGAGACGCCCTCGTGTCCTGATCTCGACGCGGTGCACCTCGTTCGATCACTCTGCCTTGGCGGCCGCATCCCGCCGCTCTGGCGTGCGTATCGATGGCTGATGCGCGCGCTCATGCCCTCCGCCCTCGCGGGTGAAGCGTGCACGCTGGTTCCCCGCCCCTTGTTCCGCTCGTTCAGCCGCATCACGCGAGGTCCACCCACAGTCCTTGTCGACCAGACCCATCGTCGCCTCGCCGCGTAGGCGAGGTTCAAATCAGGGCCAGCACCTTGGCGCGCATTAGAGCGTGTACGTTCGCCTGAGGTGTGCGCTCACACGATGGTGCGCTCCTTCGCGGCTGACGGTACGTTCGGCGAACGCGCCCTACCACTGTGGTAGGGACGCCTCGCCGAGGCGTCCCCTTCGGGCTCTCAAGGGTTGTTGTTCATGTTGACGAGATCGCTACGCTTGTTCTCCCTTGTCGCTCTTTTGGCTGCTGCCGGACGCCCGGCTTCCGCACAGGAAGCACGGGCCACGCTGATTGGCAGCGTCTTCGACGAGCAGGACGCTGCGGTGGCCGCCGCGACCGTGATCGCCACCGCCGATGAGACCGGCTTGGAGTGGTCCACCACGACAGACGAGGCGGGCCGCTATCGTTTGCCCCTGCTGTTCCCCGGCGCGTACACCCTGCGCGTGCAGGCGGCAGGGTTCGCCGAAGGCCAGGAGAGCGGCGTCGTGCTTCGAGCCGGTGAGGAACGTCGCGCGGACATCGTGCTGCAGGTGGGAGGCGTGGACACGGCGATCACGGTCACCGCGCCCATCACCAACAGTGCGATGGCACGCTGGCGACGGTGCTGCCGGCTGAGCGGGTCCAGAATCTCCCGCTCAACGGCCGGCAGCTTCAGGAGCTGACGCTCACGGCACCGGGCGTGAGCGCCGCGGGCGGCTTCCGATCGTCCGCGTTCAACCAGTTCGGCCTGGCAACCTCTTCGGACGGCAATGCCGGCGCGTTTTCTGTGAACGGCGCCCCCTCACGTGCCAACGGCTTCTTTCTCGACGGCGCCGACATCAATATTCCGGAGCAAGGCGTGATCGCCTTCCCGCCGCTGGTCGAAGCCATTCAAGAGGTGGAGGTCAAGACGAGCGGCTTCAAGGCGGAGTACGGGCGGTACTCCGGGTCCATCGTCAACTTCGTCACCCGCTCCGGCACGAACGCGTGGCATGGATCGGCGTACGAGTACTTTCGAGACGATGCGCTCGACGCCGAGGATGTCTTCATCAAGGCGAACGATCTCCAGCCGACGGAGCTCCGATTGAACCAGTTTGGTGGCGCGATTGGCGGGCCCCTCCAGCACAATCGGCACTTCCTCTTCTTCAACTACGAAGCCAACCGCGTTGACGCGGGGACCGGGCCGTTTGCGAGCAACGTGTCGACTGACGCGCAGCGGAACGGCCTCCTGAGCTACACGGCCTTCACAGACGTGAACGGCAACGGGACGTTCGACGCGGGTGAGCCGACGTCGCCGGCACAGCTCGACATCGGCGGCCAGATCTCGCCAATCTCTCGGGCGATCAACGACGGCTTCATTCCGCGGCCGAACACCGAAGGTGCCGGCGCGAACTTCGTCGCCAATGGCCTGCAGACCATGCGGGAGCACGGGTTCGTCGTCCGTACCGACAGCCGTCTGTCTGACCGCGATCTGCTGACCGTCCGCTATAACTTCAATTTCCAAGACCAGTTCTTCCCGTTCGACATCTTCTTCACCTCGGCGTCGCTGCCTGCGTTCCCGTTCTCGAATCCGGAGCGGCGCCAGTCGCTCGTCGTCTCGCACGCGCGCACCTTTGCGTCCGGCATGGTCAACGAGGCCCGCTTCGGTCTGAATCGGCAGAGCAACCCGATCATCAGCCTGACCACCATCGACCCTGCTTCAATCGGTCTGCCGAACGGTGCGCCTCAGAACGAGTTCGGCCGCGGCCTCCCGATCATCCGGATCACGGGCTTCGGCGGGACCGGCGGCCAGCCGTTCACCGACAACCTCGGCGCGTCGACGACCAATCGGACCCTCTATCAGTTCATGAACAGCCTGCTGTTCACGCGCGGGCCGCACGCAATCAAGCTCGGCGCGGAGGTGCGGTACACCCAAGTGGACCGCGGCCAGTTCCGGCCGCTCCGCGGATCGCTCACGTTCAACGGCACGCGGAACGGGCTCATCGACCCATCAGTCCCGGGCAACGCGCCGGTCGCCGCGCTGGCGGACTACCTGCTCGGTCTCCCGTCGCAGGCCACGATCAGCTCGTCCGAGCCAACCCGTCGCTTCCGGACTACGGCGTTCAGCGGGTACATCCAGGACGACTGGGAGGTGACGCCCAGGCTGATGCTCAACCTCGGCGTGCGCTACGAGGTGGATACCCCGCTGACCGAGGCGGACGGCTTGCTGTCGAATCTCATCCCCGGCGTGGGCAACTTCGTCGTCGGGTCGGCCGAGCTGCCGCGACTGCACGACATCGACACGAACAATGTGGCGCCCCGATTCTCGGGCGCCTACCGGCTCGATGAGAGCGGGCGGACGATTCTTCGGGGCGGCGTTGGCGTGTACTACGACAACGGCGTCTTTCAAGACCGCTTCAGCACCGCCTGGACGAATGCGCCGTTTGCGCTGACGGCCATCGAGAACGAGCCGACGCCCTTTCCAAGCGACGGAAGCCCGGCTACGACCTTCACGGAGCTGGTGGGGAGTGGAGACGCCACGTCGGCGGCGGCGATCGATGTCAACTACCGCACACCGGTCGCGTTACAGTTCAACGTGAGCGTGCAGCGCGAGCTGGGGCCCTCGCTCGTCGGCGAGGTCGGCTACGTCGGACGGCGCGGATATCACCAGTCGCGCCCCGTCAACATCAACCAGGTCGTCGCGGCCAATAGTCCCGCCGCCCTCGTCGATGGGCTCACGGTTGGGTCTCGGCCCTTTGCCGACGTTTCGGTGCTGGAGGGCGCTCGATTCGCCAGTGACGTCATCCAGCAGCAGTTCAATGGCCACTCCGTGTACCATGCGCTGCAGGCCCGTCTCGAGCGGCGGCTGTCAGGCGGCAGCTCCTTCCTGGTCGCGTACGCGTGGTCGAAGTCGGAAGACGAGGCCAGTGGGATTGGCACGGGAGTGGACGACCGAGCGCAGGATTCCTTCAATCTCGACGCGAACTGGGGGCGATCGAACTTCGACATTCCCCACCGGCTCGTGGCGAGCGGCACCTGGGCCTTGCCCTTGGGTGAGGGCCGCGCGCTGTTCGGAGACGGGGGCGTGCTCGCGTCGGTCGTTGCCAATTGGCACGTCGACGGCATTCTCACGTGGCAGTCCGGACAGCCGTTCACGGTCACCCTCGGCAGCTTCGACTCGGTGCTGCAGATTGCCAATCGACGTCCGAACCAGGTGAGCGATCCCACGGAGAACGTGCCAGACGGGCTCGCGTTCAATCCTGAAGCGTTTGTCGTCCCACCGCCGGGCGACCTGGGCGACACCGGCCGGAACACACTGCGCGGTGACGACTATTTCAATGTTCACCTCGGGTTGTCGCGGCAATTCCGGATGCCGATCATCAGCCCGACGAGCGCCATGCGGTTCCGTCTCGACGTGTTCAATCTCTTCAACACGGTGAGCTTCAATTTTCCTGTGAGCACGATGGCCAGTGACGCGTTTGGTCGCTTCGTCGATAACGCGACCGCGCCCCGGATCCTGCAGCTCAGCGCCCGGTTCGAGTTTTGAAGTGAGCGGAGGCGCATCATGGAGAGCATCTACTACGTCGTGAGCTGGGCGTGTCATCGCAAGTGCACGCACTGCTACGAGCCGCGGTTTCGCCCGTATGCACGCAGTCGGTTGCGTGCGCTCGTCGACGAGACCAAGACCATCGTTCCGCAGGTCATTGCGAACTTGCCGGAACGGATGGACTACCTCGATCTCTCGGCGCCGAGCGAGTCGGCTCCGGGTGGCTATGAGCCCCGGCCGGGGCGCATCATCCTGGCTGGGGGCGAGGTCTTGATCGATCCCGTGCGCGAAGAGGTGCTCTATCCCGCGCTCGAAGCGATCGCCGCGCGCTACACGGGGCAAGGCGTGCGCGTGGTTGTGCAGACCACCGGCGATCTCGTCACACCGGCAGTCATCGACGAACTCCTGACTCGCGGTGTCTGGATGATCTCCTGCGCCGGCATGGACGACTTCCATGTCGGAATGGAAGGCGACAAGCGGCTCCCGCTCATCGAGCACCTCCGTCAGATGTTCGAGGCGGCTAATATGACCGACAGCGCCGGGCGCGCCGATGAGCGCAACTGGGCCGAAGCTGGCGAGAGCGGACCGGTCTACTCGCTGTTCGGCGCCACCGAGGACGCCTGGATCGGGAAGATCTGGCCGCGCGGGCGCGCCTGGGAGCACTCGCTCTCGCGCGCCACGATTGAAGATAACTTCTGCAACGCCTGGTCGGGCGGGCTGAACTTTCTGCGCCGGGGCTTCTCCGGCTCGGAAGTCTCGATTGATCCCAATGGCGACGTGTTCCCCTGCTGTCTCAAGACGAAGAAGGCGCTGGGTAACCTGACCGAGGAGCCGCTCGACACCATTCTCGCTAGTCTCGAGGGCCACCCGGCGTTCGAAGCGATCTCAAATGGCCATCCGGAGCGGATGGGGATCACCTACGGATGGGACGTTGCCCGATTCCTCGAGGCCTGCCGCACCACGACTCCGGATGGCCGGCCGTATCGCAATCTGTGCATCGGGTGCGATCGGTTCCACGAAGAGGTGCTGGGGCCGGTGATCGACAGGATCCGCGCGGAACGCCTGGCGGCACGCGGAGCCACCACGTGAGCGCGCGATCCGTGGTCAGGAGCGTCGCGACCATCACGCTGACACTTCTCTTGGCGGGCTGTACGGCAGTGGCCGAGCCCGACCCGCGCGACTGGGACGCGGTCGTTGCCCAGGCCCGAGGGCAGACCGTCTACTGGTATGCCTGGGCAGGCGATCGACGCATCAACGGCTACATCTCGTGGGTCGCGCGTGAGACCGAACGTCGTTTCGGCGTTGGCGTCGAGCACGTCAAGATCTCGGACACGGCCGAGGCTGTCAGCCGTGTACTGGGCGAGAAATCAGCCGGGCGTGATGCCGGCGGGTCGGTCGATCTCATCTGGATCAACGGCGAGAACTTTGCCGCGATGAAGGAACATGCGCTGCTCTTCGGCCCGTGGGTGGAGCAGATGCCGAACTGGCGCTACGTGGACGTCGACGGGAAGCCGGCGGTGACGCGCGACTTTACCGTACCGACCGAGGGCCTGGAAGCACCATGGAGCATGGCGCAGGTGGTGTTCTACTACGACAGCGCGCGCCTGGCCGACCCACCGCGCAGCGTAAAAGCGCTCCTCGACTGGACACGTGCCAACCCGGGCCGCTTCACCTACCCCCAGCCTCCGGATTTCCTCGGCACGACCTTCCTGAAGCAAGCGCTGTACGGACTGCTAGATGACCCGTCGATCCTTCAACAGCCTGTCGATGACGCGACGTATGCTGAAGCGACCGCACCGCTGTGGTCATGGCTCGACCTCCTGACCCCGCATCTGTGGAGGTCTGGTCGTGCGTATCCGCAGAACGGCCCGCGCCTGCGGCAGATGATGGCCGACGGAGAGATCGATCTGGCGATCTCCTTCGGCCCGGCCGAAGCCTCCGCCGCCATTGCGAATCAGGAGCTCCCCGACACGGTGCGCACGTATGTGCTCGATGGGGGCACCATCGGTAATGCGAGCTTCGTCGCGATTCCGTACAACGCCGCGCAAAAGGCCGGCGCCATGGTGGTCGCGAACTTCTTGATCTCGCCCGAGGCGCAAGCACGGAAGCAGGATCCGACGGTCTGGGGCTCGCTCACCGTGCTGGACGAGAAGCGGCTGCCCGCGGCGGACCGTGCGCGCTTCGCCAGCCTAGACGAAGGTGTGGCGACGCTCACCAGTGAGGAGCTCGGCGCCGCGCTGCCGGAGCCCCATCCGAGCTGGATGGTGCGTATCGAGAAGGAGTGGGTGCGCCGCTACGGTGTCGACCAGTGACCGGTGCGCGCGCCATCCCATCGCCTCGTCAGCCCACACGCAGCCGGCTGCACCTGCTGCCGTGGACCCCGACCTTCACCCTCGCGATCTTGCTCGGCCCGATTCTGGCGGGTGTCGCCGGGACGCTGGCGCCCGCCTTCGGCTGGCTGCCGGCCCTTGGCCGCGACACGGTGGGCCTCGCGGCGTGGCACGATCTCCTCGCCTGGCCCGGTCTCAGCCGGTCCGCCGTGCTGAGCGTGACGACCGGCCTGCTCTCCACGTGGCTGTCGCTGGGCGTGACGGTGCTCATCTGCGCGGCGTGGCAAGGGACACGGCTCTTCGTCGCCATCGAACGGTTGCTCTCGCCAGTGCTCTCCGTGCCCCACGCTGCAGCCGCCTTTGGCCTCGCGTTCCTGATCGCGCCGTCAGGGTGGATCGTTCGTGCCCTGTCACCGTGGGCAACCGGCTGGACCGCCCCTCCCGACGTGTTGATCGTGCAGGATCCCCACGGCCTGGCGCTGGTGAGTGGCTTGGTGGTCAAGGAGGTGCCGTTCCTCCTGCTGATGACCCTGGCGGCGCTGGGACAGGCGGACGCAGCCCGCAGCCGCCTCACCGCTGAAGCCCTCGGCTACGGCCGCGTGATGGCCTGGGTGAAGAGCGTCCTGCCGCGCGTGTATCCGCAGATCCGCCTGCCGATCTACGCGGTGCTGGCG
>JBOGIN010000052.1:0-2121 GCA_050742275.1 Vicinamibacteraceae bacterium | reverse complement strand
TCGGCCCGCCCGGCACCGGCAAGACGTTGCTGGCAAAGGCCGTCGCGCGCGAGTCCGAGGCGAACTTCATCGCCGCCAAGTCGTCGGACCTGCTGTCGAAATGGTACGGCGAGTCCGAGCGACAGGTCTCGCGTCTGTTCCAGCGCGCGCGTCAGGTCGCGCCCACCGTCATCTTCATCGACGAGGTCGACTCGCTCGCACCCGAACGCGGCGGCGGCATCGGCGAACCCGCCGTCACCGAACGCGTCGTCAACACGTTCCTCGCCGAGATGGACGGGCTCGAGGAGCTGCGCGGCGTCGTGGTGATCGCCGCGAGCAACCGCCCCGCGCTCGTCGACCCCGCGCTGCTCCGCCCCGGCCGCCTCGACGAGCTCATCTACGTGCCCGTGCCCGGCAAGGAAGGCCGCCTGCACATCCTCCGCATCCACACCGGCGGTATGCCACTCGCCGGCGACGTCGACCTCGACGCGATCGCCGAGCGCTCCGCCGGCTACACCGGCGCCGACCTCGAGGACGTGGTCCGGCGCGCCGGGCTCCAGGCGCTGCGCAGCGACCTGGCCGCGAAAGAAGTCACCATGCAGTTCTTCGAGGACGCGTTCAAGGAAACACGCGCATCCGTCACCGAAGACATGGAGCGCGAATACCGCGAGCTCGCCAGGACCCTCAAGAGCGAGAGCCCCGGCGGCCGCCGCAAGATCGGCTTCGCCATCGGCGCGGAGGGCGAAACCGTCGAGCCCTGAGACCACGGCACCGAGGGTAGCAAGCGCGCAACCGCAAGTTTCGCCAAGACCCTCGAGAGCGAGAGCCCCGGCGGTCGTCGCAAGTTCGGCTTGCCTTTCGGCGCTGAGGGCCTACCCTCGGCCTAGGAAGCCCAGCGACGCTTGAGGGATCAAGGTTATGCCAGAAAACAGCAAGCGAAAATGGGTAGAACACCATAACGGTCCGTAGCCGAGCGGCGGTCTTCGCGAACAACTCGACACCTCCCGCGATCTTGCGGCGTCTTGACGATGGCACGATTCTGATGCTCGACCTTCACGAACGCGCAGGGGCCACGACGCGGACTCGAGCTCTACAGCCCCGGACCTTGTAGAATGGGAGGAGTCGTGGAAACGGAGGTTATGCGGAAGTTGGACGCCGGTCTTCTGAACCTCGTGACTGGTGGAGGACTCGATGAGACAGGGCAAGTGCCGGTCTTCATTCGAGCAGTTTCGGGACAGGTTGATCGTGTCATCCAAGATGTCACGAATGCCGGCGGGCGTATACGCCATGACCTGAGGCGATTCAGCGCGGTTGCAGCATGGGTGCCCATCCGCGCGGCCACGGAACTCGCCTCCAAGCAGTTTGTTGAAAAGGTAGAGATGTCGCAGCCCGTTGAGATCGCCTGATAGAGCGGATAGATGCGATATCTGGAGGGGGAGCGGAGTCACCACCGTTCCCCCTCTCTATCTTGGTCGAGCTGCTATGGACGCCGTCCGCGAGCCCTTCTAGTGAACGATGCTCCCGTCACCGGCGAGGGAGTAACAATTGCGGTTCTCGACACCGGTGTCGATTCCCGACACCCAGACCTCGTCCACGCGATTGACCAACAGGCAAGTCGAAGCTTCTCGCTTCGAGCTGACCTCAATGATCGCCATGGGCACGGCACTCACATCTGCGGCATCATAGCCGGTTCGGGATCAGCATCGGCGGGCCGATTCCGTGGGATCGCGCCAGGCGCAAGGCTTGTCGTATTCAAGGTCATGGAGCGCCAAGGTGGGATTGATCTCGACGTGCCTGCCGGTGTGGCCGCCGCCCTAGACGCGGGCGCGGACATCATCAACTACTCCGGCGGACAAAGGGGCACACACCGCGGACCGTGGAAATGGCCGTTTGACCTCGGCTTCCGTGATGAGACCTTCAGGCAGACGAGCGCTGAGGGTGTGCTCTGTGTGGCAGCGGCCGGAAACGAGGGGCATTGGAACGGGTCCACCGTACTCGGGACCGTGATTCGCCCCGGCAACCTGCCTTCGATCCTATGCGCGGGATCCACCGCTGGACGTGCGACCGTATCGGCGATCTCAGGTCGCGGACCCGTCTACATCGACGATCGTCTCCGCCCCAACGAGGTCGCACCATACATAC
>JBOGIN010000051.1:0-2452 GCA_050742275.1 Vicinamibacteraceae bacterium | reverse complement strand
TCGCCTTGGTCAGCGCGGTTTCGTTGAATCCCTCCGCCGCCAGCGGTAGGATTGCCTCCTTCAAGATACGGTTGCAGTCGTCCTGCATCGCCAGGGCAGTGGTGTGATGTCCGGTTCGGATGGCCTCCCACCATTTGATCATGAACGCGGGGAAGGCATAGATGAAGCTGGCCATCACACCGTTCCCCCCGATGAAGTGGCTGACGGCCCACATTGTCTCGAGCGGAAAGTGGCGCAGCGTGGTGCGACGGAGGCAATTGATGTACATGGCGAGATCGGCGCCGATCATCTTGCTTCCGCAGAAGCTCGCGATCTTCTGCAACTCGACGAAGTCGTCGTCGGTGAGCAGCACCTTCGTCGTCGTGGGGTTGTTGTAGACGATGATGCCGATCTCCGGGCATTGCTTCGCCAAGTCATGGAAGTACTGGTACGCTTCTGCCTTGGAGAGCTTCTGATAAAAGGGGACGACGTTCATGACCGCGTCCGCACCCTCCTCGACGGCGATACGCGTCCGGCGAATGGACTCGTCCGTATTGACGGCGCTGGCCCCGATGACGGCGACCGCCTTGCCGCGGGACTCTTCGACGGTGATCCGGGCGATCTGTCGAAGCTCCTCGTCGGTCGTCACGAAGAACTCGCCGTTCGTTCCCGTCGTGATGATCCCGTCGACGCCCAGCGCCACGAGCTCTCGGACGTTCTGCCGGTATGCCTCGCCATCCAGCCGGTGCTGGTCGTCGAATGGTGTGACGACCAATACGTACAGGCCCCGCATGCTTTCTCTGGTCAGCACGTTGGTCTTCTCCTTGCTGTTGTCGTCCGCTTGCCGTCGCGGGCGTGCGGCCGACCCCGGTGCCGTCATTCGAATGGCTGTCGGTCAGCGGCCGACGCGCGCCGGAACCAGCGACCGCACGCAGTGCGGCTGGCGAGCAATGAACTCCCTCCGCATAGCGTAGGCCGTACAACAGGCCCCAGTTCCCCTCTACGTTCTCCACGGCCCGGTTCAGGTATTCTGGTGTGTCCTAGGCGACGCCCTGGTACCTCGGCAGGCAGCAGGATGCCGAACGCCACCGCGCCCGACGGAATGAGCATGGCTGCAAAACGGGCCTTGCCCACTGAGTCCTTCCTATGCCCCTCACGTCACGGCCTGCCGCAGCACGACTGATGCTTCGCGCGCCGCGCAGACCATTCGTGCTCGCGCCCTGCAGTGCCGGCGGCGCTGCAGGACGTTCAGGAAGCGAGCCACGCGGTCGCCCCGCGGCTACCATTCAAGGCGCACGCCGAGCTCGATCTCGCGGCTGTTCGCGATATCGTTCAGGCCGATGATGTCCAAACGCGTCGTGTGCGCCGCGTTGGGGGCCGTGATGTTCATCTGCGGAGGAAATCGGCCGCCGAACTTCGGATGGTTCAGCACGTTCCGGATGTGCGCCTGCACGCGGAACCTGAGCCCCGCGGTGGGCTGAAAGTACTTGAAGAGGCCGACATTTGCGCCCCAGAACCCGCGGCCCTGGATGATGCCGATGCCGCAGTTGCCGAAGCGGCCGCTGCCAGCCGTCGGAATCGCAAACGCGGACAGATCGTACTCGCGCTCGAGCGTCCGCTGGTCGCTGGGTAAGTTCGGGTTGCCCACGCAATCTGGCCGGCCGCGGGTCACGTTGGTATTGGAGATATCGCGGCCGGTGAAGAAGGGCGTGTAGTACACACCCGAGTTGGCCGCGAAGTTCACGCTCGTCATCCAGCCGCCAATGATGCCGTCGAGCAACGGATGCGCGTCGTCCATGAACCGGCGCCCTCGTCCGATGGGCGGCTCCCAGAGGAAGTACGCCTTGAAGGAATGCTCCGGCAGCTCGGTCCGGCCTCGCTCGCGCGCGCGGTCGTAGGCGTTCTCGAGCGTGCCGCCGAAGAAGCCGTGGCTGTTGGTCAAAGTTTTAGCCCACGTATAGTGGGCGTTCATGGAGATTCCGCCGCCGAACCGCTTCGTCAGTTCCGTCTGCAGCGCGTTGTACTGCTGGCTCGCCCCGCGGTCGAAGTACATGACGTCGCGGACGGCGGGATAGGGGCGGCGGCTCTGATCGAAGGGCTCTGGGCTGGGCGGCGGCTGGTTAAGGTTCCGGAAGAACGGCAGCTGGATCGAGCTCGTTCCGATGTACGACACGCGCAGCCCGTAGCTGCCGATTTGCCGCTCAAGGGTGAGATTCCCGTGGTGGTTGTACGAGCTGACCATGTCCTTGTTGCTCACGCTCAAGTCCTGGATGCCCAGCGGACGCGCCTCCCCGCGTGGAAATGCCTGCGGCCAGGACCACAGCGGCTGACCGTCCACGATTGCATTATCGAAGGTCTCGGTCGCGACGAACGGACCGCTGGTCATCGGGCGGAAGCCCTTGTTGGCCTCGAACGAGTAGAACAGGCCGTAGCCGCCGCGAACCACGATGTTGCTGAACGGGCTTCGCCACGC
>JBOGIN010000050.1:0-4890 GCA_050742275.1 Vicinamibacteraceae bacterium | reverse complement strand
TGGACGACGTTCCGCCAGGAGCTCCTCGATGCCGAACCGGCTGCCGTTCGACTGACACACGCCGAGCGCGGACCATTCGCCGGCGCGGCGAAAGCAAGGCTCATGTCTGCGCTTCGCGACCTCCTGGGCCTGGGACTCGTTACCGATCTGCGGGCGAGCGTGCGAATGCTCCTCGAGAGCCGCGGATTTACGGCAGCCACTCTCCTGACGCTTGCCGTCTGCCTGGGCGCCAACGCCGCCATCTTCACCGTCGTCTACTCCGTGCTGCTGCGGCCGCTCCCCGTTCCCAACGCCGACCGCATCGTCGCATTGGGAGACGTCTACCCGACGATTACTCCGAACGACATCTTGTCGAATACCGCACCCTCGTATTTCGATCGGCTCGAAGCCATCACGACACTCGAAGAGCAGGCGATGTTCACCCTGTGGTTCGACACGATCGCGATCGACGGCGCTGCCGAAGAAATCCGTGGCATGAGAGCCACGCCCTCGCTGTTTCGCCTTCTCCAAATCCAGCCCGCTCTCGGCCGGACGTTCACGGACCCCGAGGGCGAGATCGGCGCGGAGCGCAAGGTCATCCTGAGCCATGGGCTGTGGCAACGGCTCTATGGAGGCGATCCGAGTGTGGTGGGACGGGACCTTCGACTGGGTTGGACAGGACAGCCTTACACGATAGTCGGTGTGATGCCGCGTGGGTTCTCTTTCTTCGAGCTCGGCGACGATGGCCACGCGCGGGCGCCAGGTGAGCAGGTCCAGTTCTGGATCCCGCTCGCTTTCACGGCGGCGCAGCGGTCAGACGAAGAGCGCACCCGCTATGGCTTCTTCCATGTCGGCGGGCTCAGGCCGGATGCCACGACCGAGCAAGCGCAGGCGCAGATCGACGCGCTGAATGCCGCGAACTTCAAACGCTTTCCACAGTTTGGCCTGGCCGAGCTGCGCATGTACACGGCCGTGACGCCGCTTCAGGAGGCCCTGACCCGCAGCGTCCGCGGCATCCTGTACCTTTTGTGGGGCGGCGCCACCTTCGTTCTGCTGATCGGCGCACTCAACGTTGCGAATCTGTCATTGGCGCGATCGAGCGTCCGGGCGCGGGAGCTGGCCATGCGGCTGGCGCTCGGCGCCGGCAGGCTCCGAGTGACACGACAACTGATCGTCGAGGGCGTGCTCCTGGCAGGAGCCGCCGGTCTCGCAGGCGTCGGCGTGGGTGGCTGGATCCTCCGCTTGCTGGTATCCGGCGGGATCGCGAATATCCCAAACGCCGCGTCCGTCCAGATGGACTGGATCGTGGTTTGTTTCGTCATCGCGATGTCCGTGCTGGTCGGTGTGCTGATTGGATTGGTGCCCGCAGCGACCTTGTGCAAGCCAAACCTCGCGCGGGCGCTCGCCGAAGGGAGCCGGCTCGGAACCGGCGGACGAGCAACGCGCCACTTCCGGCGCGCATTGGTCATCGCACAGGTCGCCTGCTCGGTCGTGCTCCTGGTCGGTGCGGTTCTGTTGCTCACCAGCTTTCGCAATCTCCTTGCGGTTGACGCCGGCTTCGATGCCGAGCGCGTCACAACGGCAACGTTCTTCCCACCGCCGTCGCGGTATGAGGACGACAAGGCCGTGGTGGCGTTGGCTAATCGGGTACTGGAATCGATTCGCAATATCCCAGGTGTCGAGGCGGCAGGCATCACCTCGAACATCGCCTTGAGCGGCCGAACCAGCCCGGCAACGGTTTTTGCCGCCGACGCCCCCCCTCGGCCGGGTGACGCGCCAGTGCTGCCGTCGGTGGTCAGCGTGACGCCCGGCTATTTCGAAGCCATGGCCACGCCGCTTGTCAGGGGGCGATACTTTGCTGAACGCGACCAAACGCACACCGAGCGCGTCGCGATCGTCGACGAGCGGCTCGCCGCGCGGTTCTGGCCGAATCAGGATCCAATTGGGAAAGGCGTGCATCGCGGGAGCTCCGAACGGTACACAGTGGTTGGTGTGGTCGGCGATGTGAGGTTCGAGAGTCTGGCCGGATGGGCGGAGTCGGTCGGGACGGCCTATTTTCCGCACACGCAGGCGCCTGCGCTGGGCCGGCTCCGGTGGGTTGCAGTCAGGGCCGCGGCTGAGGAGGCCAACGTAATGCAATCGGTCCAGTCGGCATTGTCGGCGATCGATCAGAACCTGCCTCTCTCTGACATCCAGACCATGACGCAGCGGACGGCGCGCTCACTGACGTCGCAAACACTCGCGACGAGCCTGGCCAGCTTGTTTGGTGTCGTCGCACTACTTCTGTCGGTCCTTGGTGTCTGGGGCGTTCTGGCATATCTAGTCGCCCAGAGAACGCGGGAGATTGGGATCCGCGTCGCGCTCGGTAGCACCAGACGCGGGATCTTCCAGCTCATTCTCAAGGAAGGACTCACGTTGGTCGTGGGCGGCCTGGCGCTCGGTCTCGTAGGAGCGCTCGCCTTGGGACGACTGCTCGAAGGACAGCTCTTCGGCGTGACGCCAACGGACCCGGTCATCCTCGCGGCAGTGTTCCTCGCCACAGGTGCCATTGCCCTTCTGGCCTGTCTCTCGCCCGCACACCGGGCGACGCGTGTCGATCCGGTAAACGTCTTGAGCGAGCAATAGTCACGCTCGCTCTCGGTGACTCGTGGGTGAGAACTGCCGATCGACCACGCCGGCTACCAGAGCGTGCGCACGGCTTTGCTCTTCCTAATGGGCTCATCGGAGGTGATGAGTGTCAGGTCGTGCACGCGCGCGGTCGCTGTGATTAGACGGTCAGCCGGATCCGGCGGAAAGGCGTCGCCCAGCTGCTCCGATTCGATCGCGACATCGACGTTAAGGGGAAGCACTTCGATGTGCTTCGACGACGCGGCGGCGCGCAGCCACAACGGCCACGATCCGAAGCGCTCGTCTACGACAATTCGCCCTCGGGCCAGATGCCAGGCGGCCTCTTTCAGTGAGATCGCGGCGATCCCGACTCGCCCTTCCTCGGGAACTGCGCGCAAGGTGGCGCGCGCACGCCGACTCAAGCGTGGATGGTCGAGCACCGACCACACCCATGCCTGCGTGTCGAGTAGATACGTCACATGGTGTCCTGGAACCAGACGTCAGGCTGCGCAATCGGCGTTTCGATGTCGCCGCGGACCTCTGCGGTACCGGCCAGACAGCCAACCAGACCCTTTCCGTTGTCACCCTTGGCGCTGATGGGCACGACCCTTGCCACTTCACGATCGCGGTTGAGGATAACAATCGTTTCCCCGCCGGCTGCTCGACGAATCAGCTCGCTCGCGCGGTTGCGAAACTCACCGATCTTGACACGCTTCATGCTCTCCATGTTAGCCATGATACTTCGCCATGTCAACTCTTCGCGTGAGGTCCTCTCCGCGAGACGATCTAATTGCCCTGCTGGCAGGCATCTCGGGCACGTCGCACCGGGCGCGTCGATCGCGTGAATGCCCTGAGTGAACAGTCGCGACGGGCGGGTCAAGAGCTCTGAGTGGCCGTGCCGCTGCGACGGAGGTTGCTCAGCGTGCAGACCGTCGACGAGCGCGCGCCGCGGCCTGGCGGTGGGATGTGCACCCAGCGGAACTGCCCTTTCATGCTTCCATCAGCGGAGAATGTCGTAAGCCACTCCCCCACTTCGTGGCGCGTACCGTCCTGAGCCGTCACCGCGCCTTCCAAATGCAGCTCCGATCCGTTTCACGAACCTCTCACGAACACCTGAACGCTGTCGACCGTGACCGTTCCTGAAACGTTGGTGCCATCCTGGACAAGACGAGCGTTGACGCGCGTTTCGACGATAGAGAGACTGACGCAGACGGTGATTCCGTTCTCTTCATTGCAACTTCCCTGCGTCGAGGGGAGGTTCGTCCAACTCCCGGCGACGGTACGTGGGGACGTCGGGGCGCTCGTCGGTGGCGTGGCGGCAGGCGGCGATGGCGCGGCCGGCGATCCGTTGCATGCGCTGCTCGCCACCATGGCAAGAGCCGCGACCACACCCACCCAACCAACTAACGCGCGAACCAGTCGATGCTGCGTCACGCCCACGCGCCTCTCTTGGTAGTTGATTGGAATTCTACTACACAGCATGCCCTCCAGGCTGTCACGTCCTTCCGAACGGCGCCTGTTCACTCCTCCGCCGTCGTGCGTTTCCTAACATGAGGGGAGGAGCTCGTGTCCGAAGACCAATGGGCAGGCCGTGGCTTTCCGTGGGAGCATGACGCTGGCCCTCCGCGCAACCGGCGCTGGCTACGCCTGTTTGCCGAAACTCCGAACTACCGTGCGCTCGGCATGGCGCTGACCGGCCGCGAAGCGTTCCGGTGGCACTTCGGACCGATGTTCTACCGCGGACGGCTGGGCGACAACCAGGTGAAGGTGTTGATCGTCGGCCAGGAGGGCGCGCAGGACGAGTCGCTGGCGCATCGGGCCTTCACCGGCGGCACCGGAGCCCGAATGCAGCATGTGCTGCTGCACCTCGGGATCACGCGCTCGTATCTGTTCCTGAACAGCTTCGTCTATCCGATCTTCGGTCAGTACGGAGACTCGCTGCGGGCGCTGGCCCAGGATCTCAGGTCCCCGGTCTGCCAGCACCGCAACGAGATCTTCGACTACACCGCCGCCAGAAACGACCTCCACCTCGCCATTGCCGTTGGGAACGCGGCCAAGGAGTCACTGGCAACCTGGGTGAAGTCTCACGGCGGGAATGCCGACCCTCGCCGGCTGCACGAGGCCGAGTCGCGTGTCATCTCGCCGCGTCTCAGGATGGTTGGCGTTGTCCATCCGGGCGCTGTCCGTGACACCCCCGTCAGCGAGATCACGGCGGACTTCAAGGCGGCGCTGCGGCGGATTGAGCGGTGGTCGACGGACGATCCTTCGTGGCTCCCTCCCGATCCAGACGGAGCACGCCAACGT
>JBOGIN010000049.1:0-3861 GCA_050742275.1 Vicinamibacteraceae bacterium | reverse complement strand
GGCCACAGCTTCTCGGGCAAGTCGACGTGTGACCGGGGAATGATGATCGATCTCTCCCCGTTCCGCGACGTTCACGTAGATCCAGAGGCACGGCGAGCGCGGGTGACGGGTGGGAGCCTGTTGGGCGCCGTCGACCACGAGACGATGTCCCACGGCTTGGTGACGCCACTCGGCGCCGTCTCGCATCCGGGTGTGGGCGGCCTGGTCACGGGCGGCGGCTTCGGGCGGCTGGCCCGCCGCTACGGCCTGTCGATCGACAACCTCATCTCGGTCGATGTCGTCACCGCCGACGGTCAGCTGCGGCACGCCAGCGAGTCAGAGAACCCCGATCTGTTTTGGGGCGTCCGCGGCGGCGGCGGCAACTTCGGCATCGTGACGTCATTCGAATTCCGGCTCCATCCGTTGGAGCGTCAGGTGTTGGCCGGGGAAGTCGTCTTCCCGATGTCACGCGCGCGGGACGTGCTGAAACTGGTCGCGGACTACGGCCTCGTGGCTCCCGACGAACTATGGATCGAGCCTTTCCTGATCTTTCCTCCGGGCGGTGACGCCCCGGTGGCCACCATCAGAATTTGCTACTCGGGCGCGCCCGCTGAGGCTGAGCAAGCGATCGCTCCGATCCGCCGGCTCGGCGGTGCTCTGGCCGACACCGTACAACCGACGGACTATACCGCCGTCCAGCGGTCGGGAGACTACGACGATCCACGCGCGCTGGGCAGGTACACGAAGAGCGGCTTCATACGGGACATTCCGCAGCATCTCGTGGACGTGATCACGGACGGGCTCGAGGGGCACCCCGCTCGTACGACCCTCCTTGTCATACCGCCGAACGGAGGTGCGATCAACCGCGTGGCCGCCGACGCGACGGCCCTGCCGCAGCGTGACATGCTCGCCAACATGCTGTGCCTGGTCGGCTGGCGGCATGGCGACGATCCCTCGGAGCACATCCGCTGGATCAAACAGTTCTGGACCGAGATCGAGCCGTTCACCGATGGCTTCTACGTCAACGATCTCGAGGTCGAGCACACCGATGCGGCGATCCAGGAGAACTATCGGCGGAACCACGCGCGGCTCGTGGCCGTGAAGGACAGGTACGACCCCACCAATCTGTTCCGTCTGAACGCGAACGTCCAGCCAAGCGCTCATACGGCGAAACCACCGCCGCAAGACTAACCCGAGCCAGACTCAACGTAAAGGGAGTCGTCAGTGAAGATGGAACGATTGAAGGTCGGCGGCGAGGAGATCGAGTTTTCGGACACGGGCACGGGCGAGCCGGTGCTGCTCGTCCACGCCGGAGTGTTCAGCGATTGGTTCGTACCAGTCGCCGCGAGCATCGAGCTGGACGGTTGCAGGGTTATCCGCGTTCGTCGTGCTGGGTACGTGTCCGGCCGTACGAGCGTCGCCCACCTCACGCTCAGCGACCACGCGCGTCACTGCGGCCTGCTGATGGACGCGATCGGCATCGAGACCGCGCACGTCTGCGGACACTCGAGCGGCGCGCTGGTCGGCCTCGAGCTGGCGCTTGCCCGGCCCGCCTCCGTCCGCACGCTCGTGCTCCTAGAGCCGGCGCCGTGTGGCGGGCTCGCCGGTCCCAGCGCTGAGGTCGCAGGACCCGCTTTTGGAGCGGCGCTCGCCGCGCACGCGGCCGGGGAGGGCACGACAGCATTCGACGGTTTCATGCGTACCGTCGGAGGCGAGCGGTGGGGCGCCGTCGTCGAGTCGGCGCTGGGATCTGACGGACGCGAGCGCGCGATCAGCGAATCGTCCTACTTCTTCGCCGACGAGATGCCGGCGTGCCTCGAGTGGCAGTTCGGCCCGGACGAGGCCGCACGCGTGCTCTGCCCGGTGCTCGTGGTGGAGGGCGAGGAGACGGCGAATGCTGCTGACCTGCATGACGACGCCGCGGTGACGCTCGCCGCAATGGTCCCGGGTGCGGAGCTCGCGGTGCTCGCCGGCACGAACCATCTGCTGCCTCTGCAGGACCCGAACGGCGTCGCCGCGCTCGTCGCCGGCTTCGCGGTCCGGCACCCGATTGGGAGAACCTCACCCGTACCCTCGTAAGGTTAGAGGCTCAAGACCTCCGGCGCTCAGTCGCGAGTCCTCGCGGACGCCTTCGTCCGGCAGGACGGAGCTCTGCCTTGGCGAGGGCTCCGTGGGCCCGGCAGCCGGGGCCTCGCTCTTACCAGCCCTCTCGCTCCAACCGTGCACGCATGCGGTCGACGACCGCCTTCGCCTTGGCCAGGAGGCGATCGTAGCGGGGGTCTCCACGAAGCGAGCCCAGGATCGGATCATTCGGTTGAGCGTGGTAGAGGCGCCACCCCCGCTGTACGGCCTCCTGCACTGCCTGGATCGCGCCCTCACGATCTCCGAGCACCACGCGGATGCGAGGCCCAGCTGGAATGGGTCCGTCGGATGGAAGGAGAAGGGGCGGTACCCCGCTATCGGCGATCCTTCGAGCAGGACCGGTACGGCGAGCAGGTTCCGCTGTTCAGCACGGCGTTCATCGACCGCGATCGACGCCTCTGGGTCGGCGAATCGACATGGGCGGCCGCGGGACCGCCACGCCGCTGGAGCGTATTCTCGAGCGAGGGCCACTGGCTCGGTGACGTCGAGGCGCCGGACCGCTTCACCCTGCTCGACAGCCGAGGCGACGGGGTCCTCGGAATCTGGCAGGACGACCTCGACGTTCCCTACGTTCAACTCCACCGCCTGATACAGGAGTAACTGCCGGGCGCCCAGTTTGCGGACCACGACGAGCCGGGCAAGACACACTTGCGCCCGAGTGCTATTTTTGGGCGATCGTAAGTGGAGGAACCGGTATGGTGGCACCTGCAATTCATTTTCGGTACATCGGGCGTGGAATCTACTCCTTGCCCGATGCCGAGCGCCTATCTGGTGTACCTCGGCGGCGGATCCGCCGCTGGATGGCGGGCTACTCGTACCGGCATGACGGAGAGCTTCACCACAGTCCGCCCGCTATCGCATCCGATCTCGTGCAGCCTGAGGGGACGAGCGTCGTGGGTTTCGTGGATCTGCTCGAGGTGCGACTGTTGGACGCGTTCAGGCGCTACGGTTTGAGTTGGAGAACGATCCGGATCGCAGCCGAGCATGCAAAGGAATTGCTTGGCCGTCATCATCCATTTTCGTCCCGTATCTTCAGGACCGATGGTCGCACGATCCTCGCCGAGCTCGTTGGAGCGACCGGCGACAAGCACCTTCTTGACCTGCTGAGGAACCAATGGGAGTTCGAGCAGATCGTGTCTCCCTACTTGTATGAGGGCATAGAGTACAACGATCTGCAGGAACCTGAGCGGTGGTGGCCTCTTGGCCAGGATCGCTCGGTCGTTATTGATCCCTCCCGATCCTTGGGTGCGCCTATCGTAGCGCAGGAAGGCGTACCAACGGAAGTCCTCGCGCGTGCATTCGATTCGGAGGAGTCGATTGACGTCGTTGCGCGTTGGTATGAGGTGAGCAAACGAGCTGTCAAGGACGCATTGGAGTTTGAATCTCGACTTCGGTCGTGAGGTTCTTCCTCGACAATTGCATTTCCCCCGTCCTGGCACGGGCTCTGAATGTCCTGGCCGAAGTACAGCAATATCAGATCGTACATCTCCGCGAGCGGTTCGAACCGGATACCAAGGACGTGGCCTGGATCACTATCCTGGCTGGAGAGCAAGGGTGGGTCATCTTATCGGGTGACACGAGAATCTCGCGGAGCAAGGCTGAGAAGGCTGCCTGGCGTGAGTCCGGGTTGACGGCCTTCTTCATGGCGGATGGGTGGTCGCAGAAGAAGTTCTGGACTCAGGCAGCTGAGCTCGTGCACTGGTGGCCGGCGATCGTGCTAACTGCGCGGCAGGCCACAAG
>JBOGIN010000048.1:0-2591 GCA_050742275.1 Vicinamibacteraceae bacterium | reverse complement strand
GGTGTACTCAGCGGCATGGCGCTCTCGCTCACGCAGGTCGCCGTCGAAACATCCGTCCTGGACGCGTCGTTGCCGCTCTACGTGGGATTTCCTCTGATAGCGGTGGCCTCCACGCTCGTGACGGTGGCGGTCACGCTCGCGACGCGGCCTACCGACATGAAGGTGCTCGAGTCGTTCTATCGCTCGGTTCAGCCAGCAGGTCGGTGGGGACCGGTCATCGCATCAGCGACACCCGCCGAGCCAGGCGCAACACGCTCATCGTTCGGACGCGACGCCTTCAATACCGGCGCCGCCCTCGTCGCCATCTCGACATTGTACGTGGGCACGCTATATCTGGTGCTCAACCGGCACGCGGCAGCAGCCTGGTGCTTTGCGACGACCGCCGCGCTGGCGGCCGTTCTGGCTCGCACGTGGTATCGATACTTGCCGCCGTCCGAGCCCATCGCCACGGATCAGGACGGCTGACGGAGAACCATGGAATTCAATGGAAAGGTCGCCGTGATCACAGGCGCGGCGACCGGTATCGGACAGGCAACCGCCACGCTTCTCGCCTCGCGCGGGGCGCGTGTGGCTCTCGTCGACGTCAACGAGGTTGGTGCGGCGGACGCCGTCTCCAATATTCGGCGGGATGGCGGCCGGGCCAGCTGCTACCGGGCGGACGTGAGCGTCTGGCGAGAGGTCGAGGCTGCCGTCGGTCGTGCGCGGCACGAGCTCGGCCCTGTCGACCTGCTCGTCGCAAGCGCCGGCATCCAGCGCTACGGTGATG
This sequence comes from Vicinamibacteraceae bacterium, assembly GCA_050742275.1. Lineage (GTDB taxonomy): Bacteria > Acidobacteriota > Vicinamibacteria > Vicinamibacterales > Vicinamibacteraceae > WHTT01. Next base: position 1,825 of record JBOGIN010000048.1, on the reverse strand, counting down.
CGCTCACGACGAGCGATGCGTTATGGGACGAGGTGATGGGCGTCAATCTGCGTGGCACGTGGCACGCTGCCCGGGCCTGCCTCCCCGACCTGCGCAACCGAGGCGGGGCGATCGTCAACGTGGCATCCGTGCAAGGGTTGGCCAGTCAGCGGAACGTGCTCGCGTACACGGTGAGCAAGCATGGCGTGATTGGCCTGACGCGCTCGATGGCCATGGACTTCGCCGGCGAGAACGTGCGGGTGAACGCCGTTTGTCCGGGGACCGTCGATACGCCAATGCTGCACCACGCAGCCTCGCTCGACCCGCGGCCGGAGACGGTGCTCGACGCGTGTCGCGCCATGCATCCGATTGGTCGCATCGCCACGCCCGCCGAGGTCGCTGAAGTGATTGCCTTTCTCGCACATGAGCGCGCGTCGTTCGTCACTGGCGCCGTGTGGGCCGTCGACGGCGGGCTGCTCACGTTGATCGGGGGAACGCCCCGCCGCGCGCAGGGACGAGCGTGATCGGGCTGCATCGCGCGAGACGCACGTTCACCGTGTCAGCGCTGGCTCGGCGTCTAGCCGCACGGTCGTATAGCCGTTTGCCTTGAACGGCACCGTGATCGAGCGACTGGTGTGCTCCAGGCGCTTCTGCGGAACCTCCACGCCGTTGCACAGATGGGCCTCCTTGATCTCCAGCGTGGGGAATTCGAGCTCGACGGCGCCGGAGCGGCCGGCCGTCTCGCGAAATCGCAGAATATAGCCCTCTCCATCCTCGGCGGCCTTGAGAACGACCATTTGCGTATTGGGCGCAGGCGCACTCATGAGTGACTCCGCCACCGGCGAGAGAGGGCGATCTCGATGTTCGACCTTTGCGGAGAAGCTCGAGAACAAGCTGTAGGGAAAGACCGGCGCTCTGGAGTCCGCGTCGAACTGACCGAGATCTTCGAGCGACATTCCAGACCCGCTGGTCAGCGCATAGCTGAAGGAGAACCGGCCGCCCTGCGACGCCTTGTAATTCGTGAACCAGTAGTTGTTCATCACGTACGAGAACACGTGGCCGTTCTTGACGTCCAGATGCGTCAGCCATTTGCCCTGGTTGATATCGGTCAACGTCACGAGCGGCGCGTCAGGACTGGCCCATGCGACTGAGAACTCCGCATCCTGTACGCGCACGAGGTTCTGGGTCGCAAACCACTCGCGGGCGGCGCCAGGCAACTGGTCTTCGTTGGGCCGCACCCACCCGTTTTGAATCTGATAGCTGAACGCCGGCGTCCTCGCGGCAAACGGAAACGCGAAGTACACGGCTTCCTTGGAGCGAACCGCTTCTTTTTCCAGCTCGTTATGGATGTCGACACGCTTCAGCTCGTCGTAGACGACATACTCGGTCCTGATCCTCGGTGTGTTCTCGGCCCGCGTCTCAACCACAATCCTTTGTCCGTACGGCGTCTTGACGTTTTCAATCAGGCGCCCGCCCGCGGGCGAGTGCACCGAGAGCTTCGGCTCCGGCCGCCCGTAGAGATCCCTGAGAATCCGGCTGTCCTCACCGCCGGTGACGTATAGATACTGATTCACGCCGTATGCAGCGTCTTCGTCGACGAGCTCCCTGCCCTCCTCTTTGTCGACGAGGCTCCGAACGGCGCCCGTGCTTTCGTCCACGACAAGCCGGTAGTAACGGCTCTCGATGGTGGTGCCCGAGCCCGCGCTGGCTTCCTGCGCGGCCGGCTCTCGAGCCTTCAGGGCGCGCACGCCGTACCCTTTGTAGCCCATCGGGGGCACACCCTCCGCCAAGAACCGGACGCGCCGGTAGTTGTCTTCTTCATGGAGCTCGTCGAGCGCCACAGGCG
>JBOGIN010000047.1:0-5079 GCA_050742275.1 Vicinamibacteraceae bacterium | reverse complement strand
GTGTACAGCAGCGTTGTGAGCACGCGCGCCCCGCTCGCGCCAATTGGATGACCGAGCGCCACGGCCCCGCCACGCACGTTCACGCGTGATGGATCCAGCCCGAGCTCTCGCGTGACGGCAACCGCCTGCACCGCGAACGCCTCGTTGATCTCCACCAGGTCGACGTCATCGGACGACCATCCGGCCTTCGCCAGCGCTCGTCGAACGGCATCGACCGGCGTCATCATCACCCACTTTGGTGCGAGGCCGCTCGTCGCCTGGGCCACGATCCGGGCGAGCGGCGTGAGGCCAAGCGCCTCGGCACGTTCGCTGGCCATGACCACGACGGCCGCGGCGCCATCGTTCACGCCAGGCGCGTTGCCAGCCGTGACCGTGCCGCCCGGCTTGAACGCCGGCTTGAGCGCGGCGAGCCCGTCTGGCGTCGTGTCCTCTCGGATCGGCTCGTCGCGGTCGATGAGGAGCGGCTCTCCCTTCCTCTGTGGAAGGGACACCGGGAGCATCTCTTCTGCAAACAGGCCTTCGCGCGCGGCTTGCCCGGCGCGCCGGTGGCTCTCGGCGGCGTACGCGTCCTGTTCGTCGCGGCCGATGCCATACTTTTCGGCGACCGCTTCACCGGTCATGCCCATGTGGCATTCTTCGAACGCGCACCACAGCCCGTCGCGGATCACCGAGTCCACGACCTCGCCGTGGCCCAGGCGCATTCCCTCACGGGCTCGTGGCAGCAGGTATGGGCCATTGGTCATCGACTCCATGCCACCTGCCACGGCAACGTCGATGTCGCCCGTGGCGATGCCCTGCGCGGCGAGCATCACCGCCTTCAGCCCGGAGCCGCAGACTTTGTTGATGGTCAGCGCAGCCACGTGATTTGGCAGCCCGCCGTGAAGCGCCGCCTGACGTGCGGGATTCTGGCCGACGCCCGCCGACACGACGTTGCCCATGATGCACTCGTCGACCGTGGCAGGATCGATGCCGACGCGCCGGACGACTTCACGCACGACCATCGCGCCGAGATCGGGCGCGGAAAAGCTCTTCAGCTGACCGAGCAGCTTGCCGGTGGGCAGCCGCGCGGCGCTGACGATAACGGCCTGACGCATGACGGTTCCTGCTCCCCCCAGGGCTCAACCAGGGCTCAGCCCTTCCTCTCGAGCGGTGTGCCCTCGGAGAGAATGACGAGCCCGGCGAAGTCGTCGCCCAGCCAGATGCGCAAGCGCGCCTCGATGAGCTCGCGCTGCGCCTCGAGCTCGCGCCGCCACTCTCGGCTGGCCGGCTGCACGAGCAGGACACCGTCCGATCGGCGCTCGAACCGCGTGGCTCGCTCGATGGCCGTGCCCACGGCTGCCCGCCAGGCAAATGCCAGCTTGCCGGATGACATCGGCTGTCCTGCGAGCACGCGTCGAAGGACCGTGGGCAAGATGCCTCCGAGTGGCTGGAACGTTCCCACGCGTCGAGTGTATCAGGGCAGAACGCGAAAGGGGATACGCGGCTCTTCCTCGACCCGATTCACGTAGCGAGGGGCCTTTGGAGCGTGTGAATAAATTCGTGGGGTCCGCCTTTAGGCGGGCCTACATGGCCGATAGGGCCCGAACTCGCGCCGTCATGGGCCGCGCGGCCTGAAGGCCGCGCGCTACGTCTATCTCGTGGCTCCTGACCCTGACGCCTAGTATGATCGCGGGAATGAGGCTCGTGCTGGCTTCCGCGTCACCGCGCCGCGCCGCGCTGCTCAACGCCGCTGGCATTCCGTTCGTCGTGCGCGCTGCCGACGTCGACGAGCGGTGGTTCGAAGGTGAGACACCCGAGGCGCACGTCAGGCGCCTGGCCGACGCGAAGGCGCGCGCCGTGTGCGCATCAGAGACCGCCAATGGCAACCTCGTGCTTGCGGCCGATACGGTCGTCGTCCTGGACCAGACGATTCTCGGCAAGCCGCGTGACGAGGGGGAGGCGGTGGCCATGCTCAGCCGTTTGTCTGGCCGTCAGCATGAGGTGCTGACGGCCGTCGCGGTCATAGGGCCGGACCACAGAGACGTTACGGTGGAAACTACGCGGGTCTGGATGGCGCCGCTCGAGTCCACGGATATCGCCTGGTACGTCGCGAGCGGCGAGCCCCGGGACAAGGCAGGCGCGTACGGGATACAAGGGCTGGCGTCGCGCTTCGTTACGCGGATCGACGGTTCCTACACGAACGTCGTCGGCTTGCCGGTCGCCCCCGTCGTCCAAATGCTCCGCCGTGCGCGCTTCTCGCTGCTTACCGCACGGTAGACTGTCCCTGCCCCTGCTGACCCTGACCCCTTGCTCCTCGCCCCTGAACCCGCATATCCTGAAGTGTAGGTATTCCGCGAGTGTGGGTGGCATCCTCAGGCGCTGGTATGCGACAGAAAGCCTTCAAGGTTGGTCTGACCACGGTGGTGTTGGCGGTCGCGTTTGGCGGGCTGCTGTACTCGAGCCTTCGAGAGGGCGCGCAGTACTACAAGCACGTCGACGAAGTCATGGCCGCGCCTGAGGCTTGGTACGGCAAGCCGCTGCAATTGCACGGGTTCGTGGTCGACGGTTCCTTGATGAAGAAGCGGGACTCGCTCGACTATCGCTTCCAAATCACCAACAACGGCAAGGTCGTCAACGCCACGTACAGCGGTATCACGCCAGACACGTTCAAGGAGGGTTCGGAGGTCGTGGTGAAGGGACGGCTGTCGTCGGAGGGATTCACCGTCGAGCCGAACGGCGTCATGGCGAAGTGCCCATCGAAGTACCAACCCAAGTCGGGCGGGCCGGTCCGATCTGCCGCCTCGACACGCGCGTCCGAGTGACGCTCGCGCGGCACCCCTGACGGCTATTCATGTCCAGTCTCGGGACGTTCGTCCTATTCGCCACGTTCGTGACCGCCAGCTACGCGGCTGCCGCTTCGGTGGCTGGCGCGCGGCGGCGGTCGACACGCCTCGTCGAGAGCGGTATCGGCGCCTCGTATCTCGTCGCGGCTCTCCTCACCGTGGCATCGGCCCTCATCGTCTACGCCTTCGTCGTGGGCGACTATTCGATTCGATACGTCCAGCTCACGTCCGACGCCGCGCAGCCGCTCATCTACAAGCTGACGGCGTACTGGGGCGGCCTCGACGGATCGGTCATGTTCTGGGCGTTCCTGCTCGCCGTCTTTGGTGCGGTTGCGGTGCGGAACACGCGCGACTCGCATCGCGAGCTCATTCCGTATGTCGTGGCGGTGATTGCCGTCGTCGAGATGTTCTTCTTGTTCTTGATGATGGTCCACACCAACCCGTTCGCTCCGTTTCTCGCCGAGACGCCAAGCGAAGGCCAGGGGCTGACGCCGCTCCTGCAGAACCCGTACATGGCCATCCACCCGCCGTCGCTCTACATCGGCTTCGTGGGGATGACCATTCCGTACGCGTTTGGAATGGCGGCGCTCATCACCGGCTATCTCGACGATTCCTGGCTGCGCGCGGTTCGTCGTTGGACCATGATCGGCTGGTTGTTCCTGTCGCTGGGCCTGACGCTCGGGATGATTTGGGCGTACGAGGAGCTCGGGTGGGGCGGCGTGTGGATGTGGGATCCGGTGGAGAACGCCGGTCTGCTGCCGTGGATTACCGGGACGGCGTTTCTCCACTCGGTCATGGTGCAGGAGCGGCGCGGCATGCTGCGCGTCTGGAACGTGACACTGGTCATCAGCACCTTTCTGCTGACGATCTTCGGGACGTTCATGACGCGCTCGGGCGTCGTGCAGTCGGTGCACGCGTTCGGCGAGGATCCCAAGCTCGCCATGATGTTCACGGTGTTCATGGCGCTGATCGTGACCGTGAGCTTCGGCCTGGTCATCTATCGCCTGCCGCTCCTGCGCTCCCGCCATGAGCTGGATTCCTGGGCCTCGCGCGAGGCGGCGTTCCTCGCCAACAACTGGGTGCTGCTGTTCTCGGCGCTGTTCGTCCTGTTCGCGTCGATGTTTCCGACGCTGAGCGAAGCGGTGACCGGGGATCGGCTGACGGTCGGGCCGCCGTTCTTCAACAAGTGGATGCTGCCGATTGGCTTGATCCTGCTCGCGCTGACCGGCATCGCCCCATTGCTGGCATGGCGCAAGACGACGCTGTCCAACTTGCGATACCAGTTACTATGGCCCGCGCTCGTCGGGGTCGTCACCGCGATTGGACTGTGGATTGCCGGCGTGCGTGTCTGGTCATCCGGCCTCTGCTTTGCGCTGTCCGCGTTTGTCATCGCGACGCTCGTGCAGGAGTTCGTGCGCGGCGCCGGGGTTCGCGCGGCGACGACCGGATCGGGCCGCTTCACGGCGGGCGTCGGCCTGGTGGCCCGCAACCACAGGCGCTACGGCGGCTACATCGTCCATCTCGGCATCGTGCTCATGTTCCTTGGCTTTGCCGGCAACGGGTTCAAACAAGAAGAGCAGGTGTTGCTGAAGCCGGGACAGCAGGTGCGCGTCGGCAGCTTCACGGTGCGGCACGAGAGCATCCGCGTGAGCCAGGACGCGCGCAAGCAGATGGTGACGGCGACGGTGTCTGCCTGGAAGGACAACCAAGCGCTGGGGCGTCTCTATCCCGCGCGCTGGTTCTTCCACAAGAACGAGAGCGAGCCGACGACCGAGGTGGGGATCCGGCGTGGCGTCTTCGAAGACCTCTACGTCGTCATGGCCGGCTTCGAGGTGCAGGCGCAGTCGGCCACGTTCCATGTCGTGATCAATCCGCTCGTGAACTGGATCTGGATCGGCTTCGGTGTCCTGGCGCTGGGGACATTGATTGCGCTGCTGCCGGAGCAGGCGTTTGCGATGGCGCTCGGCTCGGTGCCATCGGGCGCGGCCACGGCGCCGGTGCTGCTGCTCCTGCTCTTTGGGAGCCCGGCCCTCGGACGTGCGCAGCACGTGGGCGGCTCGACGACCGTGACGGTACCCGGAACGCAGCTCGAGCGCGAGCTGCGCCGCGAGATTGTCTGTACATGTGGCGGATGCGGCCGTCAGTTGGTGGCTGACTGCATTTGCCCGATGGCGGCCGGCATGCGTGACGAGATCGCCAAGCTGGTGAACGACGGGAAGAGCCGTGAGCAGGTGTATGCGTACTTCATCGAGAAGGC
>JBOGIN010000046.1:0-9064 GCA_050742275.1 Vicinamibacteraceae bacterium | reverse complement strand
ACCGGCGCGGCGGCGCCGTCGAGCGCCCAGTTCAGGCCGCCGAATGCAATCATCGAGGCGCCGACCGCGCTCTGGGCGAACATCACCAGTTGCGCCAGGCTCAGGCTGCCGTTGTCCACCGCGCTCGCAAGGGACCAGAACAGCGCCACGTTCGCGCCAGAGACGAGCAGCAGGCTCCACAGCAGCGGCTTCTCGCGAAGGCGCGTGGCTTCGTACTGCAGCGCGTGCAGGCGCGTCCGGCGCGCGACGAAGCGATCGATGGTCCATGAGGCGAGCCCGAAGAGGCGCAGCTCCTTTGCCGGGGCTGGGTCGACGGCCAGTCGATAGGTGTAATCGGCGTCGCGCTGTGCGGAGCGGACGACGTCGGTGTTACGGTCCTGCCAGACGGCGCTCTCGCGCAGCAGCCAGTGCGTGGTGAGCCAGGCGCCGCCCAGCAGGAGTGGCGCCCACCACGTGTACCCGAAGAGCACCACAACGCACGCCAGGCCGCCGATCATCTCGACCAGTCCGCTTGCAATGAACTCCATCGAGATGTGGAGCGGCGGCCCGGTCATGCCGACATCGAAGTCCCGGGCGACGGTGAGGTCGCTGGTGAGCTTCGGGTCTTCGAGATGTCCCATCCCGGGCGGGCGAGCGCACGCCTCGGTGAGCCGGTCGTAGAGCCATGCCGCCGTCCGGTCGCCGAGGTTTGCGCTCAACGCCTGGTGAAGAGGCGTGAGCACCTGGAGCAGGACGAACAGCACGCCGACGAAGGTCAGTGGGCCGGCGAGACGATCACCCTGTTGGACCGCGCCCACGAGCAGGCCCATGGCGATGGCAAACAGGGCAGGCAGCGCGCCGCGCAGGAAGAGCACGAGCCACCAGGCGACGGCAAGCGGGGTGTCGGCGTTCGGCAGGACGCTGAAGAACTTCCACTCGTTACGCTGGCTGAGCCGCTGCAACACTTCTCCACGCCTCCGGCCGGCGGCGCTAGCGGGGCCTCGGCCGCAAAGATCCTACTACCGGCCGTTATGCGGTGGCTTGGAAGAAATTGAATTGGCTGCCGATGCGCGGGCGCGTCGTCGCGCGCCTGCGGCAATGGAACTGTCTCGGGCTATTGACTAGCGCTGTTAGTCTATGGATACTTGCGGCAGGCCATGTCCAAGCACGCGCTCCAGAACTTCGAGCTCCATGTGCTCGTGGCGATGCTTCGAGAAAGAGGCGAGACCTATAGCGTGCCCCTCGTGTTGGAGCTCGAGAAGCGCATCGGTCGGCCGGTCTCACAAGCGGCCGTCTTCATCGCCCTGAAGCGGCTCGAGCGGAAGGGATTCGTGACGTCACGCCTCGACGAGCCAGCGAATGGCCGGGCTCGTCGCTACTTCAAGGTCACGAAAGAGGGCCTCGCCGCTGTGGAAGCCCAACGCGTCGAGCACATCCGCCTCTGGCGAGGCCTCGACCGCGTGCTCAGAGGGCACAAGGCCTGACAATGCGCTGGCTCCTTCGCTTGCTCGTGAGTGCCGCCGATCGACGCGCGATCGAGAACGACTTAGCGGAGCTCTACGAGCTTCGGCGCCAGCGGGAGGGCGCTCGCGCCGCCGCCCGCTGGTTGCGTCGACAGCGCATGCTCTATCCCTGGCACCTGCTCTTTGACCGTCTGCGATCGGTGGTTCCTGGATCGACAACCATGCAGCACCTGTGGAACGACCTCCGTTACAGCCTCCGCAGCCTGGCGCGGGTGCCGGTGCTGTCGGTCACGATCGTGCTCACGGTTGGCGTCGGACTGGGCGCGACCACCGGAGTGATAAGTCTGGTTCGAGCCGTTCTCGTGAATCCACTACCGTATGCCCATCCAGAGTCGCTGGTCTGGATCTACACGGACAATCCGCCCTATCGATTTTCCCTGTCGGTGGTGGACTATCGGGCGCTCGAGGCCGACCATCCGACGTTCAGCAGCCTCTCGGCGTCTCAGCAGAGCTTCGTCACGGTTACCGATGGGCCGCTTGCCGAGCGCGTTTCCGCGAAAGCAGTGACAGGGTCGTATTTCCCGCTCCTTGGCCAGAAGCCGCACATCGGTCGGCTGTTCGAGCCTGCCGATGACGAGCGCCGTAGTCGGTCCGTGGTCTTGACCCATGCGTACTGGACACGACGCTTCGGAGGCGATGGGTCTGTGCTGGGGCGAACGCTGACGATGGACGGTGTCGGCTACACGATAGTCGGTGTGTTGCAGAGAACGGCGGGCCCGCTCGAGCACGACCTGGCGCTGTTCACGGTCGCGGACTGGCCGGCGCCCACACGTAAAGGTCCATTCTTCACAACCGTGCTCGCGCGTCTGCGGCCTGGCGTGTCGCGGACGGCGGCGCTCAGCACGCTACACGCCACCAACCGCCGGCTCTTTCCGATCTGGCGTTCGTCGTATCAGGACCGGAAGGCGACCTGGGGGATGTTGGATCTCAAGGAGCGCGTGATTGGCGATCTGAGTTCGATGTTGTTCTTCGTGCTCGCCGCGGTCGGGTGCGTGCTGCTCATCGCCTGCGCGAATGCCGTCAACCTGGTCATTGCGCGCGGGCTGCACCGGAGTCGCGAGCTGGCGATTCGTGGAGCGCTTGGAGCTTCGCGCGCGCGCCTGCTACAGCACACACTGGTCGAGACGGGTGTGCTCATTGTCGGTGCCGGGCTGGTGGGGTGGGCCGTTGCCATCATCTCTCTGCAGCTTGTGGCCGCCCATGGCGCGGCTTACATCCCGCGCATCGACGAGGTCCGGCTCGTTGGGGAGACCTTCGTCTGGCTGGCGGGCCTTTCGCTGGCGACGAGCATCGTCATGGGTGTCGTACCCGCATGGCACAGCTCGCGGCTACGAGTGGACGAGGCACTGAAGGCGGGTGGGCGATCGACGAGCGATGGCCGTGCGGCGCGCCGGGTGCGGCGGGCGCTGGTGACGGCAGAGTTCGCGCTCGCGACCCCACTCCTCATTGCCGGCGGCCTCGTGCTCGCGAGCCTTCACCAACTGACTCGAGTTCCGGTCGGGATCGACACGGCGCGCATTCTCACCGCATCTGTCTCCCTGCCTGCCTCGCGGTATGCGCGTGACGAGGACCGCGCGGCGTTCTGGAAGCGCGCGCTGCACCGGCTGGCTGCGCTGCCCGGCGTCGAGGCCGCCGCGCTCGCCGACAGCCGGCCGCCCGAGGACATCAGCATCCGAAACAACTTCGACCTCGAAGATCGACCCACGCCGCCAGGTCAAAACCAGCCAATTTCTTCGTGGGTGGGCGTGTCCCCCGAATTCTTCAAGACCGTCCGCCTCCGGCTCCAACGCGGCCGACTCCTCGACGAGCGCTCCCTGCAAGAGGACGTCGTCGTTGTCGACCGCGCGTGGGCGGACCGATTCTTTCCCGGTCAGGAGGCGCTGGGTCGCCGGTTCCACAGCGGTGGGTGCACGAGGTGTCCGTGGACGACCGTTGTCGGCGTGGTGGACAACGTGAAATGGACAGGCCTCGACGCGCCAGAGGATGGCACGGTTTATTCCCCCTTCGTGGATCTCCCGGATGCGTTCTTCGTCCTTCGGGCGGCTGGTGACCCCGCGTCGTTGTCGCTGTCCTTGCGCCAGGCACTGAAGGAGCTGGACCTCGGTCTCGCCCTTTCCGATATTGCGACAGGCGACGAGCTGGTCGCGGAGGCGCTCGTGACGCCCCGCTATCTCAGCGTGCTCATCGGGATGTTTGCCCTGACGGCGCTCGTGTTGTCCGTCATCGGCATCTACGGAGTCATGGCCTACTTCGTCCAACAGCACACGCGCGACATTGGGATCCGGCTCGCACTTGGGGGCGACCCGGCTCGCGTGCGCCACATGGTGGTCCTGCAGGGGCTCCGGCTGGTCCTGGTGGGCGTGACGGTTGGCATCGGAGCCGCGCTCCTCGCGAGTCGCTTGATGGCGACCATCCTCTTTGACGTGAGCCCCACCGATCCACTGACGATCGTTGGTGTGGCAGCGACGCTCGTAGTCGTCGCGCTGCTGGTATGCCTCGTGCCAGCGCACCGCGCGGCCGGCATCGATCCGGCGACGGTGCTAAGGGAGAGCTAGTCGACCGGAGACGTTTCTACCCAGCGCCAGACGAGTCGCCCTTCACGCCAACCGCCGCGGTCGAGATTGCTTTGGTGCGCCATGCCGTCGGACCGTCGCGCGCCGCGTCGGTCCAGAACGCAACGAAACGCTCGCCCGACCAGATGACGAGCGGATGTGTCGCGGTCCGAGTGGAGTCCGATAGCTGAATTGGGGAGCTCCAACGCGCCCCGTTGTCGTCTGACGTTGCCGCCATGATGACTTGCCGATCATTGCGCTCGTCGTCCCAAACTGCAGCCAGACGGGCGCCCGACGCGGCGATATCTCCATGTTTGGCTCGGGCGGTGCCGAGACGGACAGGGCTCGACCATGTCCGTCCACCGTCTTGCGAGGCGAGCCGGTGCAGCCCTTCTTGCCCCTCCGCTCCAGTCCACACCACTGCATGGAGGCGCTTGGCGCCACGAGCCTGCGTGTGCGCGAGACCACCGCCGACATGCGGGCATGCCTCGATGTTCCAGCCGAAGCGCCCGACGGTGGTGCGACGCGTCCAGGTGCGCCCGCCATTGGTCGTGATCGCGAGCGCCATGTCACGCGGACCCTTGTCGCGATAGAGCACCGCCAAGGATCCAGGTGAGAACGCGACAGCCTTGTTCCAGCAGCACTCGCAGGTTCGCGTGTCGATCGACGTGTTGGCAGACCAAGTGCGACCGCCATCGGCTGAGAAGGCAGCGCGCAGGCCTTGGGCACCGTCCCGGCTGTCCAGCCAGAATGCTTGAAACGTGCCGCTCTCGTCCGCGGCGAGCTCCAAGAACGAATGGCCGTCGTTCGACGCGTCATCGGCTGGGTTGGGCGCGGGCGTCCAGGTGCGCCCGCCATCTCGTGACACCGCGGTTGCAAGCGTGCCCGCTCCCCAGACAGACGACCCCGGCATCGTCCAGAGCACGACAATGGTGTCGCCGGCTGCCGCGATCTGTGGGTCCATCCCTCGATGGTGGCCGACGATGCCTCGGCCTCGGCGATCGATCGTGGTCGGCGCGCTCCAGGTGGCCGTCCCGTCTCGCGATCGCCTGTGTCGCAGCTCCATGCCATTGGGCGTGTCTTCGAAGAGCAAGAGATCGACAGTGGTGTCTTGCGCGAACAAGTCCATCGCGAGAACGCCCTGCTGCGCCTTCTCATGCGTTGTGGCATCGCCGCGGCGGAGCGCACCGAGCCCGAGTCCGATGGCCACGAAGCTCAGCACGCACAGGACAACGACGAGGATTCGGTTGCGAGAGACGGTCATGACGGCACTCGTCCAAGTGTAGCTGGCGTGCGCCATCCTTGACCTGCGACATGATGTCGCAGGCCGTCGACCATCAGCCGTCGCCCTTCAGGGAAGGCGCGCTTCTGTCACGGCACGACGACGGCCATCGGAGCGTCGCTTCCAAGAGCCGCTGCGGCTGGACCTGCGGGCGGCTCCAGCAGCTTCTGCAGACCCGCCAGGTACGCGTCGAGGCTGTGCGCGTTGTCGAGGTCGCCATCGACCTCGATCTCTTCTCCCACGTGGCGCCAGAGCGTCGCGACGGTCGGCAGATGCGGGACGATGTCCAGTTGGTTGGTGACGCGAAAGCAGTCGTGGATGATCTGGTTGAAGTTGCCCCGGAAGTCCGATTTGCCGACGCGCGGACCGCCAACGGTGAAGACGTCGACGAGCTGCTTCTCCAGATTCACCATGATGTCCGGCGCCGCCAGTGTCGCGATCGCACCGCCCAGGCTGTGACCCACGAGCGTAATGCGCCTCGTCTGTGGCTGCTCGCGCAGCGTGTTGAAGATGCTGTTGCGCACGCTGCGATATATACCTTCGAACCCGAGATGCACGAGTCCGAAGTCGGGCGCGAAGTCGTAAGGATTCGGAATGGCCGTGAAGTTCTTCAGCCACTCATCGATGACGAGCGTCCCACGAATCACGACGAGGAGGCTATCGGTTGCGACCTCTCTCACGATGACGCCGAATCTCTCTGGATTCGTCGTTTCCCGCAACATCGCCTCGGCCTCGACACCAACGTCCGCGGCAGCCGCGTCACCCGTGGCCATCTCGGCGAGGGCGGTGACGTTGGCCTCCACGAGCGACACTTCTTGATAGCCGGCCGGGATCTCGAGGGGTTCAGCTCGCGCGAGACGATAGGTCTGTTCGAGGAGGGGAATGTAGGCATTGATGGCGCGTGCAACATCGAGACGGCTCGCGCGGACTTCGAGCTCGAACATTTCGCTCATAGAGGCCTCCTATTTACGCGCATTGCTGGAGGAAAGGTACCCGGTTCCGTTTCTTACTCGCTGCGAAGCGTGCGCGCGGGCTCGACGCGAGACGCCCAGCGGGCAGGGAGATAGAGCGCTGCCAGACTGGCCGCCATTAGCACGGCAAAGACGGTAACGAGCGCGATGGGGTCCAACGAGCTGAAACGGAATAAGGTGTGGCGAAGCACCTGCGTAAATGCGACGGTCGCTGCTGCGCCGATGACCAGGCCGATCCCGACGGTCGTGAAACCTTGTCGTAGGACCAGGCGCTGGACGTTTGCGGGGCGCGCGCCCAACGCCAGCCGGATCCCGATTTCATGGGCGCGCTGGCGCACGCCGTGGGCCACGACACCGTAGAGCCCGACCGCGCTGAGCAGAAGGCCGAGCAGCCCGACGAGGGAGAGTGTCGTGGCTGGAATCCGTCGCGGTCTGACGAGAAGAGTGTCAACCAGGTCGTCCATCGTTCGCAACTCCAGGACGGATAGATCGCGGTTCACATTCCAGATCGTCCGACGGACATCCGGGAAGAGACGGCTTGGATCACCCTGCACGCGCATCACCACCGCCATGTGGGCAGAGTACTCCTGCGGGAACGGGCGATAGACCACGGGCTGGGGGCCTTCGTCCACAGGCCGCTCTGCGGCATTCGACACGACGCCGATGATCTCAATGGGCTCGGCATCGGCACGGTCCAACCTGAGCGTCCGCCCGAGAGCCGACGCGTCAGGCCGCAGGAGACGAGCCATGTCCTCGTTGACGATGGCTACCCGCGGGCGCGAGGGCTCAGGATGCCCGAATGCGCGACCCTGACGAAGCGTCAAGCCGAGGGTCTGGAGATAGCGAGACGAAACAACGACCTCATGCGCCGAAACCGGCTCACGTGCGGCATCATCCTGCTGCTCGGCGAAGACTCTTACCGTTTGTCGCAGCCTGACAGGGAGACTCGTTGTCAATCCGACTTCTGTGACACCAGGAAGTGCCGATAGTCGCTCGATCACGCTCTGATAGAGGGGAATGCCCGCCGGCTCGTCGATTCGGGCCTGCTCCAGGTTCACGGCGGAAGCGATGAGCCCCTCGGTCTTGAAACGGAGCTGTGTAGATTGCGTCTCGATGTACGTGCGGACCAGCATCCCAGCTGCGACGAGCAACATCGTCGACACGGCAAACTGCATCACGACAGTAGCGTTGAGCGTCCGGAGCGAAGCGCGGGAACGACCGATCGCAGCGGACTCTTTGAGCGCATCGACCACATCGATGCGACGCGCCATGCGAATCGGCGCAATCCCGCAGAGTATGGCGGCAAGGGCCGTCGCGAGCGCCGAGCACGCAAAGACGCGGGCGTCGGGGCGCACGTTGACTGCATAGCTTATGTGTTGAAACGGCGTGATCACTTGGGCAACGAGCGCCTGCGTCAACCAGAGTGCGACGAAGATTCCCGCGGCACATCCCGCGAGCGCCAGCACGGCGCTTTCGGTGAAGAGCTGTCGAGCGATCCTGAGCTGTGAGGCACCGAGGCTCAGGCGAACGGCAATCTCACGGCTGCGGCCGGCGCCGCGCGCGAGCAGCAGGGCAGCGACGTTGGCACAGGCGACCGCCATCAGCAGGGCCATCATCGTGTAGATGACGCTCGAGAACGTGAGCACGACGCCTTGTAAGCCGACCGGAACGCCGAATCCAGCAGCGGGTGTGATGGCGACGGCACGCGGACCTGGCGTCCGGTCGGAGCTCTCGAGCGAGGCGACTGCCGTGGTGAGCCGCGCTTCCGCTTGGTCAGCCGTCACGCCAGGAGCCAGGCGGCCCATGACGCCAAACATCGGCGTCGCGCTTGCCTCGGGCGACGTCGCAAGCTCTGGGAGCAGGGCCGCGGGGAGCCACAAGTCGGCGGCAATGAGCTGCATGGCGCCGACGAAGCCGGGCGGCGCGACGCCGGCGATGACTGCGGGTCTGCCGTTGATGCGTACGGACTGCCCGACCGCAGCGGGGTCTCGATCGAAGCGGCGCTCCCACAGCCGATGACTCAACACGACGAGCGGTGTGCTGCCATCGCGGTCGGCGCGCTCGTCGAACAAGCGTCCCAGGAATGGCTTGACGCGCAGCGTCTCGAAGTAATTCCCGCTGACGAGCTCTGCCTGTGTCATGCGCGTGTCCGCCTCGGAGGCGAGGCTCAGAGGAAAGTAGGTTCGCGCGAGCAGCATGACTGTCGAGTCCGCTCGACGGGCGAGATCTCGGTATTCACCTAGCGCGAACGGCCGCACGGAGGACTGTTTCGGTTCGCGCAGGGCCACCATCACGAGCCGATCCGGCTCCTCGAACGGCAGCGGCCGCAGCAGGAGGCCATTGACGATCGTGAAGGCAGCGGTGTTGGCGCCGGTGGCGATCGCCAGGCAGAGGATCGCGGCAGCCGTCCACCCGGGGCGCGCCACGAACATGCGGATCGCGAGACGAACGTCGCGCAGGAGAGCATCCAGCATGCTGCTACTTCCTTCGTTTTTCCCGTCCGCCTTTGTGCGATCTCTCAGCGGCCGCCTTGAACGCGCCGAGCGCACGGCTCCAGAAACGATCGAGATCCGCGCGCAGCGCTTGTAAGCCCGCCGGATTCACCGCGTAGACACGACGCGTTCCCTCTGCGGGGTGGGAGACGAGACCGGCGTCCATGAGCACGCGCAGGTGCTGAGAGACGGCAGGACGGCTGACCGGAACGTCGCGCGCCAACTCGCCCACGGCGCGTGGACGTTCCACGAGGCGCGCGAAGAT
>JBOGIN010000045.1:0-3385 GCA_050742275.1 Vicinamibacteraceae bacterium | reverse complement strand
TGGCCACGCGACCTGCGCCTCGCGCTTGCGGTGCAGCTCCCAGCGTTTCAGCCCGCCGTGTTCGACATCCTCATCGAAGAGACCGCGCGCGCCAACGCGAGCTTCGCGTTGACCATGGGGTTGGCCGAGGTCGTTCCGGTGCTCACGGCGCCGCTCAATCTCGGGGACATGATCATTCTCACGAAGAATCAGCTGATCATGTGTTACCGGCTGGCGCTGGCCGCCGGCCGCGATGGCCACCCGCGGCGGATGGTCGCCGAGATTCTCGGCGTGCTCGGCGGCGGCCTCTTGTTCAGGCAAGCGGCTCGCCAGCTCGTCGGCCTGATCCCGGTCGTCGGCCTGGTGCCGAAGGTCGCGATTGCGTACGGGGGAACATGGGCGATCGGGCGCGGCATGGTCGTGTGGGCGACGGAGGGGCGTGAGATCACCTCGGAGAGCCTGCGCCGATTCATGCGCGAGGGGCTCACGCGCGGCAGGCACGTGGCCGAGGGGATGCTCGCGCGATCGCGATCGACGACGCCTGGACAGGAAGAGGATAGCGGTACGATAGAAGCCGGCGCTCAGATCGAGGGCGGTTCAGGGGCCGCTCGACGCTGGGACCGTTTGAAAGGGTATCTGCCGGCACTCGGGCGGCGCGAGCGCCCGCGCTAGTTGGGTGGGGCCATGCGAAACCTGCTGCTCGTCATTTTGCTGATCGTGGGAGTGGGCTACCTGTACTATCACCGGCACGAGCCCGGCTCGATCTGGTCGGAGCTGTTCGGATCGGAACCGGCGCAGTCGTCTGGGCTGCTCGATCCGGCCAAGGCTCGCGAGGTCGGCGCCGAGATTGGCGAGCGGACCGCCCGTGTCGCCAACACCGTGGTGCGGGCCGCCAGAGAGGCTGCGGGCGACGCCACGTCCGCGATCGACGAGCGGACATCGGGCGCGGCCACGAAAGCAAGAGAGAAGAGCGCCGAGACCGCCGCCGAGATGAAAGACGAAGCCGCACGGGTTGGTGACGCGTTGAGCGAACGCGGCATTACGGCGAGGATCAAGTCGGCGCTCGCGCTCGACGAGGTCGTGCAGGCGCGCAATGTCAACGTCGACACCAGCGACGGGGTGGTCACGCTCACCGGCGTGGTCGGCTCGGAAGAGGAGCGGACACGCGCCGTGGACATTGCCAGCCAGACGCCGGGGGTGCAGCGAGTCGTCGATCGGTTGAAGATCGCGCAATGAGAAAAGACCGAGTCCTGCTACACTAGGGCCACCCAGTTGAGGCCCCCACGCAGCAGAATCAATACTCGGGGAACTCACCCCACGATTCCCGGACAAGTGACAACTGTACGTGATCGCAGGTAAGGAGGGTCGTCGTGCCTCTCATGAAGCGAGCGTGTGCGGAGTTGGTCGGAACGTTCTGGTTGGTTTTCGGCGGATGCGGTAGTGCGGTGCTGGCAGCTGGCGTGCCGGACGTCGGCATCGGGTGGCTGGGCGTGTCGCTGGCGTTCGGTCTCACGGTGCTGACGATGGCGTATGCCATCGGCCACATCTCGGGAGCGCATCTCAACCCCGCGGTATCCGCGGGCTTGGTTGCCGGCGGCAGATTTCCAATTGGCGAGCTGCCGGCGTACGTCGTGGCCCAAGTGGCGGGTGCGATCATCGCCGCGGGCGTGCTCTATGTGATTGCCAACGGAACGGCGGGCTTCGATCTGAGCGGCGGCTTCGCATCCAACGGCTATGGCATGCACTCGCCTGGCGGCTATTCACTCGCCGCCGCCGTCCTCAGCGAGCTCGTGCTCACGTTCATGTTCCTGATGATCATCCTCGGCGCGACCGACCCACGCGCCCCGCAGGGCTTTGCTCCCATTGCCATCGGTCTGGGGCTCACGCTGATTCACCTGATTGGTATTCCCGTGACGAATCTTTCGGTCAACCCGGCGCGGAGCACCGGCCCGGCAATCTTCGTCGGTGGCTGGGCGCTCCAGCAGTTGTGGCTGTTTTGGATTGCGCCAATCGCCGGCGCCCTGCTGGCTGGCATCGTCTATCCGTTCATTGCGCCGCGCGCGCGAGGTGTGTGAGGACGGGAGCGGGAAACAGAAAACAGGAAACGGGAGACGGGAGACGGGATTCAGGATTCGGGATTCGGAGCCCGGGAACTTTCTGGCCTCCTCATTTGTTCCTAACAGTCGAGGAGAGCGTGGCAGGTCATTGCGCCTGCGCGCTTGAAAGGAGGCGAGGTGAAAACTCGACTGTTGATACTCGTGTCGCTGTTTGTGCTGGCGACAATGGACGTCCAGGTATCAGCGCAATCGCGGGGATTTCCATTCATTCCGCTTGGTGCTGTTTACACGATGTCCAATGCCACTGAAGGCAATGCCGTGCTGGTGTTCGATCGGTCGTTCGACGGTCGACTTCGACAAGCAGGCAGCGTGCCGACGGGAGGGTTTGGCACTGGAAGTGGTCTAGGCAACCAGGGCGGGCTGGTCCTGAGCCGGAACGAGCGCTGGCTGCTCGCCGTGAACGCGGGGAGCGATGATGTTTCAGTGTTCCAGGTTGGGCACCACGGCGTGCGGCTCACCGATCGTGCCGACAGCGGTGGCAGCCGGCCGATTAGCGTCACGATCCACCGCGATCTCGTTTATGTCCTCAATGCGGGAAGCGACAACATCACGGGCTTTACGCTGACAAGGCAAGGCGAGCTGGAGCCGTTGGCCAACTCGACGCGCCCATTGAGCGGCAGCGGCGTTGACGCTGCCCAAATTGCGTTCAGCCCAGATGGTGACTTCCTGATCGTGACGGAAAAGGCGACAAACAACATCGTTGTTTACGCCGTCGACCGTTGCGGCGTTCCCGGTGAGCCACAAGCGCAGGTGTCGGCTGGCGCGACGCCATTCGGGTTCGCCTTCGACAGACGTGGCCAGCTCTTCGTCTCCGAAGCATTTGGCGGTGCGGCGGGCGAGAGCGCGGTCTCCTCGTACATGCTGGAGGCGGATGGGATGCTGGACGCGGTCAGCGAGTCGGTCGGCACGAATCAGACCGCCGCGTGCTGGGTCGCGTTGACACCGGACGGACGCTTCGCCTACACGACCAACACCGGAAGCGGATCGATCACAGGGTATGCCGTGGACTCGATGGGAGCGTTGACGCGGCTGCAGGAAAATGGCGTGACCGCCACAACGGGCGACGGCTCCAGCCCCATCGATCTGGCGCTGACGCGGCGTGGCACCTTCCTCTACGCGTTGGGCTCGGGGACCCAGACGGTGAGCGCGTTTTTCGTGGGCCGAGATGGTACACTGAGGGCGCTGCCGGGCGTGTCCGGCCTGCCGATGAGCGCCAACGGCCTGGCGGTCCGGTAAGGCGAGCCGCAACCCGCACGGTGGTTGCGATCTCTTACCGACGTCCTGTGACC
>JBOGIN010000044.1:0-5439 GCA_050742275.1 Vicinamibacteraceae bacterium | reverse complement strand
CTGGCAGTACGGCCGGCCCTGGATCGAGGGGCTCAACAGCGGTGATCCGAGCGGCGCCCGCTACTGGGCGACGACGCTCCCGCTGGAGCCGCCCGATATTGGCATCGACCACCTCACCGCCGAGGCTCGACAGATCCTGGAGCGCCAATACGCGACCATTGAGATCACCGATTCTGTGGCCTTCATGGGCGGACACCAGGCGGCGCTCGTCCGTGGCTATCAGGGTGAGCTGCAGGACGCGGTGGAGGCCCTCGAGGGCGAGATCCTCGACACCGTGGACGCTGACCACAACATGACCGCCATCCTCGACACGATTGCAGCTGGAGAGTTACTGGCCCGGCGTCAAGACATGGCGACCAACCAGGTGCTGTCGCACACGCTCGAACAGCTCCTCGCGCGCAGCAAGCGATTGCGCGACACAGAGGCCGCGACGATGAACATGCAGCTCGCCACCTGGCGGGACGGTTCGGCAGCCAACCAGGCGTTTGTTGCCGGCTCCAGCGAGGCGCTCCGCTCGTGGCGCCAGCCATGACACCTCGAAGAACCGCAGGAGGAACTAGTCACCATGCGCGGCATTCTGATCGCTATCACGCTCCTCGTCACGGGAGCGTCAACCGTGGCCGCCCAGGTAGCGGTCTTCGATCCCGCGGTCACGTTCCGCAATCGCGTCACGGCAGTGGTCAAAGAGTTGCTGATCGCCCTCCAGCGCGAGCAGCATGGCGAGCTGCGCCGTATGGCTCGGCGGCTGAGGGCTTCTAGTCTGAGGCAGTACGCGTTGGACGATGCACCCAAGTGGCGTATCCATGCCTTCGAGGACGGTGGCGTCTTTCGGTTTGCCGGGCCGTATCACGCGGCCCTCAACTACGGTGACCCCAATGGGGCGGGCTACCTCGCCGTCAGCCATCCGGTCCTAACAGCACAGGAGATCCTGGCTCGTCTCAGCCCTGGTGCACAGCGGGCGCTGACGGCTCGACTCGCGACCCTCGATGTCGCCGATGCCGCGGCGGTCGACGCGACCCACGACACAGGTCGGGTGCGCTTCAACGGGCGCCGCGAGCTGGCTGCCATCGACGCCCTCCAGGCGGACATCGTCGACCCTTCCGACGAGCAGAGTGCCGCGGCAGTGCTGGACAAGATCAGCGGCGCAGTGCTGATAGGTGCGCGCCAGCGGCAAGCGCGCACGCAGCTCTTGGTCGGCATCCTGGAGCAGCTACTGGTAGACAGCAAGCGCGTGCGCGATACCGACGCCGCCGCGATGAACATGCAGCTCGTCACCTGGCGCGATCGTCGAGCCGCAAGCGAGGCGTTCGTGGCAGGCTCCACCGACGCGCTCGAAACCTGGCGCCAGCCCTAGCGCGATCGCAGAAGGGAAAGCCATGCCGGACGTGAACCTGTTCCCAACGATTCAGCGGGCGATCACTGACCTGCTCATAACGCACGAGCCCGAGTTCCTGCGTTTCGGTTCCCGGCTTTTTACGTCTCTGGCCACGATCTTGATCGCCTGGCACGGCATCCGTCTCATGTTCTCCGGACATGCGCTCAGCGATCAGATGTTCGACTTTGCCAAGCTGCTCTTGTTCGTGGCGTTGGGCTACGCTCTGATCACGTTCTATGAGAGCCCCCTGCCTGGCATCGGCGTTTCGTTTACGAATTTGATCACCGACCAGGTCCAGCACTTCCAGTCCGTCTTGGAAGTACGGGCGTTCGCCAACGTCTACCGGCATCTTGACGAGCTGGCCGATCATTTCATGCAGCCAGACCCCTGGTCCATCGCGGGAAACCTGTTCTACTGGACGGTGCTCATGCTCGTGGCGCTTGCAAAGGCCCTCTCCCTGGTCGTGATCGCATTCGGGCTTATCGCGAGCGCCGTCTGTGCGCTCCTCGGTCCGATCTTCGTTCCATTCTTTATCGTTCCGAAACTCGACTGGCTCTTCTGGGGGTGGTTCCGGGCGTTCCTTCAGTACTCATTTGTACCCGTCGTTGCCATTGCGTTCCTGATGATCTTCGAGCAGTTCCTCTTCCGCTATATCACGACGCTGCCGCCCGTTATCACGCAGTTGGAATATGGGACGTATTCATTCCAGGCGGTCGCCGTCCTTGCCGCGTTTTCCATCGGCATTGTGCTCGTCCCCTCGCTGACGAATACGATCTTTACAGGCCATGGCGGCCAGACACTCGTCTCATCCATTCCCCGTGTTATACGAGTCAGATGAGCGTATGAGGAGGTCATGACATGCCGCGTCGATTCAGTCACCTTCCGGATCATCTGAGAGAACCTCATGAGATCGAATGGCGAGGGTTCTGGCGGTTTTACTTCATGGCGATCGGTATCGTCCTTCTCCTTGGTCTCTTGACCGGCTCGGTGTGGATTGCATGGCGGCTTTTGGACGCGCATTTCGGCTCGTAGGAGCAGACGCCGATGGACGCGACGGTGGCCGATTTCAATCCAAAGACGGTGGAGAGTGCCAAGCGCCAGTTCGTGGAGTTGTACGGCTCCGCGCTGGTCATGAACACGTACCTGAAGATTGCGTTGGTGCTCGTGTCCCTGGTCTCGCTGGGCCTGCTCGGCCTCAACTTCCACACCGCTGCGCGGTACGCCCAGATCAAGCCGCTGGTCGTCCGGATCGACGAGGTCGGCCGTGCTGAAGCCGTGCAGTACGACGCCACCCAGTACCAGCCGCAGCCGCCCGAGCTGCGGTACTTCTTGAGCCAGTTCGTGATCAAGCACTTCGCGCGAATCAAGGCCAAGGTGCAGCGCGACTTTCCGGATTCACTGTTCTTCCTGGAACCGGCGCTCGCGGACGCGATCATCGCCCGCGACGAACAGTCTCGGGTCATCGAGACCTTCGTGACCAATCCCGGAACCGAGGAGGTCGATATCGTGATCCAGAACGTCAGCCTCAGCGAGCTAGCAACACCCCCGTATGAGGCGTCGGTGAGCTTTCAGAAGGTCTTCTACGCGCCTGGTATGCGGCAAGAGCGCACCCGCGAGACCCACGTCGCGCAGATCGATTTCCTGCTGCGCGACCGCGTGCCGAACGAGTTCGTTCGCGTCAATCCGCTCGGCCTCCAAGTCACGTATTTCCGCGTAGATCAGGCCTTCCAGGAGCCGTCACGGTGATCGCCAACACCGCGTTCCTCGCCGCGCTCACATTGTTCCTGCTGGCCGCCTGGCTCGCGGGTGAGTTGCGCTTCCTGGCGCCGTACAAGAGCGTTCTGTTTGGCCGTCACGGCCCTCTGATCGGCTGGACGGCGCTACTGGTGTTCTTTAACCTCTGTGGGATCTATTACAGCCTCGCGCGCTGGCTGTTCCTGCGCGACGCCGGGCGAAAGCTGCTTCATATGGACCGGCAGCTTGCGACGGATGAAGCAGCGCTGGAGGACGTACGGACGTACTTGCAGGGGTAGAACGCTGATATGTGGCGAGAGCTCGAGCCTCGCACGCACGATCGTGACCGGGCCGAGCCGAGCCGGGGAAGCCGCGCGCGCGGGACCCCCGGTGCCACGTCCGTCGGAGACGATTCGCGTGACGCCTTGATCCGCGACCTCGATCTGCCTCGCGGGTCCACGCGCGAGCGCGTTCGCCCCGGCACGCGCACATACGAGCTCCACGGTGCTGAGGCGCGCACGCTGGCCACTGTCGGCGCATTCCGGGTCGTTCCCGAGCCCGCACTTCGGCACAGGACGGACTCGGTTCCCGCGCGTCGTTCCCGCGAGCTGACCCGCCTTCGCAAGATGGGTCTGGTCAAGACGATGCCCTATATCGTGGGAGAGCACCGAACGCGTCTCGTCACCCTCACGAGGGATGGTCTGGCGTTGTTGGAACATGCCCGGCGCGAACACGTTGAGGAGTCGCGTCAGCTCTTCTACGCGGGCATTGCGAAGCCTCGCGAGCTGGCCCACGACGTCCGTCTGTACGGCGCGTATCTGAAAGCTGCGGCGCGGCTGCAAGCACGCGGCGCCCGCGTCCGGCACGTCGTCCTCGAAGAGGAGCTCAAACGCGATTACCAGCGCTTTTTGCAGAGCCGCGATCGCAACCCTGGTGACCGTCCCTGGCGCCGCGCCCGCAGCTCCGAGGAGATCGAGCGCTGGGCCCGGGAGCGCCAGATTCCCGTCCTCGATGACCATGTGCAGTTTCCTGACCTTCGCCTCGAGTACGAGGACCGTGACGGCCGCAGGGACATCGAGGACATCGAAGTGGTGACGCCGCACTATCGCGGCGCACACGCCGCAGCCAAGGCTCGCAGCGGGTTCACCTGCTATCGGGCAGTTGGCGCAAGGCTTGGCGGTGGGAAAGCCAGCGGTGGTGGTGGTGGCCGGGGTCGTGATCCTCGCCTTGCGGAGGAGCTGCAGTCATGACGCTCGCCGAGCGCGTGCGAGCGGTCGCTGCACACGGCTTTACCGAGCGCCAGGCCCGATTCCTCGTGACGGTCATGCTGCACAGCGGCGTGTGCATGCTTCGGCACTACTCCGCCTTCGCAGGCCTGGTCCATGGGCAGAAGACGCGCGACTTCTTCGCGAGGTTAGTGGCCGGCCGGTTCGCGACCGTATACCGATGTGCCCACGGACGCGCACGCCTCTTTCACCTGCACCATCGCGGCCTGTACGAGGCAATCGGAGAGCCCCATAACCGGTATCGGCGACCGACGCCCCTCGCGCGCGCCATCGAGCGGCTCATGCTGCTCGATGCCGTGCTCGGGAGCCCGGATGTCACCTGGCTGGCAACGGAGCGCGACAAGCTGGCCCACTTCACCCTGCGCCTGCATACACGGCTCCGCCGGGAGGAACTGCCGCATCTGACTTTCAGTAACGGGAGAACGACCACCGTGCGCTACTTCCCCGACAAGCTCCCGATCGGCATTCAGGCTGAAGACCAGACGCACGTGTTCGTCTATCTGGTGACGCGTCCCGTCCCAGTGGATTTCCGGCCATTTCTCACGCGGCACGCAGAGCTGCTGCGCGCGCTCCCCCGCTGGACCATCCGCCTCCTGATTCCACGACACCTCGAGGAGGCGAGCGGGGCGTACCAGACCGCCTGGCGCGACGAGCTAGCCACACCGCTCCGCCCCGCAATCGTCGACGAGCTGCGCTGGTATTTCGACCAACGTCGCCGTCTGGATGACGCCTCGCCGTGCCCTGCTGGTCCAGATGAACTGCGGTATCGACGAGCGCGCGAAGCCTTCAGCGCGCCACGGTTCCGCGTGCTCTATCGCACCTGGCTCCGACACGGGGCCCCAGTGTTGGACGCGGCCGTGTCGCCCGTGCTGTCAGACGCGATCGCTCGGGGACGAGGAGGGCTGGAGCGCTCCGTGCTGCCGCACCACTATCTCCATCTCCTCCCCCTGGTGGCCACTGCGTAAACCCGCGGTTGCGGGCCGAAGGGTGGGCCGACGCCCCTGAACACAATCGGCCCCTCTTTCGGCCCCTGATGGGTGGGAC
>JBOGIN010000043.1:0-5314 GCA_050742275.1 Vicinamibacteraceae bacterium | reverse complement strand
GGCGACGGTCGTTCTCATGAAATCTCGTCGGGTAGGATGCGATGACATGATCTCCTCCGTCAAAGCTCGCCACGTGCGATCGTTGCCGGATCGAGCAACGAGCCCGACAGAAAGTCGAGAAAGAGCGTGGTGTCCGGGTGCGTCCGCAGGATGGATGCCGGCGTCATCGGGCTGACGCGGCCCGTGAAGCAGGCCTTGACGGCTTCCGCCTTGCGAAGGTCCGGCGCGATACAGAGGATGCGGCGTGACTTGAGAATCTGTCGCACCGACATCGAGATCGCGCGCTGGGGCACCTCGTCCAACCCCGCGAACCATCCCTCGCCAACCTGCTGCCGGCGGCACGCCTCGTCCAGCGTGACGATCAAGTAGGGCTGCTCGGTGTCGAAGTCGGCAGGCGGATCGTTGAAGGCGAGGTGGCCGTTCTCGCCGATGCCGACGAACGCAACGTCGATTGGCGCCGCGGCGATCCCGCGGCCGACCTCGTGACACACGAGCTCTGGATCGGCTTCACCGTCGAGCAAGTGGTATGTCGTGAGGCCGGTCCTGCGAATGAGCCGCTCCAGCAGATACTTCCGAAAGCTGGCTGGATGCGTGATGGGAAGCCCGATGTACTCGTCCAGGTGGAACATCTCCACGCGCGACCAGGGAAGCTCCGTCCTGCCGGTCAGGGCATCCAGAAACGGCACCTGCGACGCGCCGGTCGCGGCAATGATGCGTGCATGGCCGCGCGCGTCCACCGCCTCCTCGATCGTTTCGGCGGCAACCGCCGCGGCCGCCTTGCCGAGGGCGATCGGGTCCTCGAAGACCTCAATCCGCATGAGCGTTCCTGAAAAGAATGTCTGTCATCGTTTCCTGAATCCCGAATCCCGAATCCTGTTTCCCGTTTCCCAATCTACCCAGCCAACGTCGATTGCGAGGTGTCGCCGACGCCGGCGAGCTTCGGCTCGGTCCCCATCCTGTGCGTATAACCCGCCGCGGCGAGCGTCTCGGAGAGACGCGTGCAAGTGTCCTTCAGCGCGGCCGCCATCGCACGCCCAAGCGTCGCCGAGAATCGCGCCTTCGGGATGCCGACGCTGATGGCGCCGCACACGTGCGGCTCGGCGTCGAAGACCGGCGCCGCCAGAAAGACGGCGCCAACGATCGTCTCTTCGTGGTTGACAGCGATCCCGAGACGGCGGACCCGCCCCCAGTGGCGCTCCACCCCCGGGCGGGAGGTGATCGTGCGCGGCGTGAGATGCGTCAGCGGCAGACGAGCCAGGAGCGCTGCGCGCCGCTCGGTCGGGAAAAAGGCGGCGATGGCCTTGCCGGCCGCCGTCGCGTGGAAATGCACCTCGGCGCCGAGCGGGCCGACGAGACGCAGGTCGCGGCTGGTCTCCTGCACGTCGACAAAGATGCCGCGCTCGCCCCGCAACACGGCGAGGTAGGCGCTCTCATCGAAGGCGGCCACCAGCTCGCGCAGGTGCGGCCGGACCACCTGCACCAGCGATACATTACCGTTGACGGCACGCCCGATCGCGACGAACTTCAGCCCCAGTCGATACGGGCCGCCGGGCTCGTCCTGTTGGACGTAGCCATGCTGCCGGAGGCTCAGCAGGATCCGATGGATGGAGCTCTTGACGTACCCGGTGCGGCGGGCCAGCGCTTGGAGCGGGAGACCCTCGGGCGCGTCGCGCAGGGCCTCGACGATCCGCAAGACCTTCCCGACGAGCGTGATGTAGGGGTTCCTCTCCGAAACCCGATGCGTGGTCCGTTCAGCAGAACGCATTCTGTAAGTAATAGCTTGGTGGCGACTTTAGCTCGCGCGCCTGATCGTGTCAAGCCGCGCCCGTTCCTGCCCGCGGCCCTTTCCTACCGCCGATAGACCTCGCGCCCATCGACGACGGTGAGGAGGGCTTCGATGTCCTTGAGCTCGGCCTCTGGACACGTGAGGAAGTCCTTCGAGATCACGACGAAATCGGCCAGCTTGCCCGGTTGAATCGAGCCCTTGCGCTCTTCCTCGAACGTCATCCAGGCCGCATTCAGGGTCCACATGCGCAGCGCCTCGAGTCGGGTGATTCGCTCCTCCGGCACGAGCACGGTTCCCTCGTGTGTCTCGCGCGTGATGGCCATCCACATCCCGAGGAAGGGATGGTACGGATTCGTGGCCTGGCGCGGATCAAGGCGCACCATGTGATCCGAACCGCCGGCCACGACCAGCCCGGCGTCGAAGAGGGAGCGGAGCGGCAGCAGGTGGCGCACCCGATCGGCGCCGAGCACGTCGCGGAGGACATCGCCGTCCTGGTAGAGCCAGGCCGGCTGCACGTCGAAGCCGATCCCGAGCCGTTTCGCGCGCGCGATGGCCTGGGGATTGGGAAAGTTCGCGTGTGTGGCGGTGAAGCGGCGCTCGCGGAGCGTCCCACCCTTGTTGGCGGTCTCGTACGCGTCCAGCAGCACATCGAGGGCGCCGCCGCCCACGACGTGGGCCGTCATCTGCCATCCGAGATCGCGCGCAAGGCGGGCTGCGAGCTGCACGTTTGCCGCCGGCGTCGCCAGCTCACCGCGATAGGCCGGATCCGTGTAGCCATAGACGCTGGTCCGCGTGCCGTACGGCTCCCGGAGATACGCGGTGCCAATCAGCATGCCGCCGTCCACGACGACCTTCAGCGGTCCGACCCGGAGCCAGTCGTCTCCCCACCCGGTGATGAAGGGCAATCCGTCGATCTGTTCGCGGAGCGCCTCGGGCGGCGCACCACCGTCGAGGCTATACGTCACCGACGTGCGCACGGTCAGACCTCGCTCGCGGCGTAGCGTCTGATACGCGCGAAAGCCGGCGGGATCCTCCGCACGGTCGATGGTGCTCGTGATGCCGACGCTGTTGTAGCGCGCCTGCACGCGCGCGAGCGCCTCCACGCGGTCCCGGGTCGTCCACGACCGGGACGCGCGTAACGGTCCCAAGAGCTGCGAGGCGCCGAGGATGAGCCCTGTGAGCTCGCCCTGCTCGTTGCGTCCCAGCTTGCCGCCCGGCGGATCCTGGCTGCTACGCGTGATGCCATGCTTCTTCAAGAGCCACGAATTGAGGACGGAGGCATAGCCGTTGTCGACGATGACCGGCCGGTCCGGCGCCACCGCGTCCAGCTCTTCTCGCGTGGGATAACGGCGTTCGGCCAGCCGTGTGGCAAACACCTTCGGCACGACAATCGGCGTCCCCGCGGGCGTGTCTGCCGCTCGGTCACGGATGTAGCGCTGAATCGCCGCAATCGAGTCGAACAATGGCAGCGGCCCATCCTTTTCAGCCAGCGCCGCCCAGATCGGGTGCGTGTGGCCGTCGATCAAGCCGGGCACGACCGTTCGCCCCTTCAGGTCAATCTTCTTCGTGTCTGGTCCCGCCGTGGCGAGGACCTCGTCGTTCGATCCCACGGCGAGAACGCTGTCGCCGCTGACCGCCAGCGCCTCTGCGGTCTCCACGTCTTCCCACAGCGTGATGATCTTGCCGTTGTAGTACACGGCGTCAGCAACGGGCTCCGCGGCCGGGAGCGCTGCAACCCCAAGGACGAACAGCGTGACAAGACGAGCGATCAATGAAGCCTCCTGTGCCTTCGACGTCATCTCCCAAGGATGCCTGTGCAGAAGCATATTGCCAGTGGCGGAACCTGCCAAAACCGCCGGCGGGCGCGGCGCCTCCTGCAGTCTGCGCTAAGATCCAAGGTTTGGGCTTGGTCAGGACGCCCGCGCTGTGCGGGTGCCCGTGCCGAGCGCCTCGGCGGTCTCATCTATGCTTCGACTCGGTATCGTTGGTCTTCCCAATGTCGGTAAGTCTACGCTGTTCAACGCCCTGACCTCGGCCGGAGCGCTGGTGGCCAACTACCCGTTCGCCACGATCGAGCCGAACACCGGCGTCGTGACGGTGCCGGACGAGCGGCTCGACCAGATTGCCGCGCTGGTGCAGCCGCAGCGTGTCGTGCCAGCGACGGTCGAGTTCGTCGACATCGCGGGGCTGGTGCGAGGCGCGAGCGAGGGCGAGGGCCTCGGAAACCAGTTCCTCGGCAACATCCGCGAAGTGGACGCCATCGTGCACGTCGTTCGCTGTTTCGAGGACCCGAACGTCCAGCACGTGACGGGAGCGCCGGACCCGGTGCGCGATCGCACGATCGTCAACATCGAGCTGGCGCTCGCCGACCTCGGCACCGTCGACCGTCGTGTCGAGCGGTCCGCCAAGGCAGCCAAGTCGGGCGATGCCGCACTCAAGGCGGAGGTCCAGCTCCTCGAGCGGGTGCGAGCGCATCTGTCCGACGAACGGTCGGTGCGTACGTTCGAGGCGGGTGACGAGGAGCGTGCTGTGTTGAACGGGCTGCATCTGCTGACGGCGAAACCGGAGCTCTATGCCGCCAACGTGGCGGAGCAGGATGCCGCCAGCGGCAACGCCTACGTGCGCGCGCTGGAAGCGGCGGTGGCCCAGGACGAAGAAGAGGCGGCGGTCGTCGTGCTCTCGGCGAAGGTCGAAGCCGAGCTCATGGAGCTGCCGGCATCGGATCGGCGCGAGTTCCTCGAGTCGCTCGGCTTGCACGAGTCCGGCCTGGATCGCGTCGCACGTGCGGCGTACCGACTGCTCGGTTTGCGCAGCTACTTCACGGGAAGCGAGAAGGAGGCGCGCGCCTGGACGATTCGTGCGGGTGACAAGGCGCCCGCGGCGGCGGGTGTCATTCACAGCGACTTCGAGCGCGGATTCATTCGTGCCGAGACGGTCGCCTTCGAGGACTTCGTTCGTGCTGGCGGCTGGAAGGCGGCGCGCGAAAAGGGCTTGGTACGCGCCGAAGGCAAGGACTACGTGGTGCAGGACGGCGACGTCATCGTGTTTCGCTTCAACGTATAGCGCGACGGTGCACCCATGGGCTCTTTCGCGATCCTGGAGCACACGGCGGATATCGGTGTCCGGGCCGAGGGCGCGACGCTCGAAGAGCTGTTCGCGCAGGCGACGCGCGGCCTGGCGGCCATCATCGGCATCTGGCAACCGGGCGGCGGCAAATCGAGACGCATCGACGTCAGCGCCGATGATCTTGGCGCCTTGCTCGTCGACTGGCTGAGCGAAGCGCTGTACGTCCACGACACCCAACTGATGGCGTTCACTGACGTCGTCGTCCACACCGTGCGCGATGGGCGAGCCGTCGGGACACTCCACGTGACGCCGCTGACACTCAGCGAGACCGAGGGGACGCAGGTCAAAGCCATCACCTACCACGACCTGTCGGTCGAGCGCGTGGGTGGCCGATGGGTAGCAATAGTGTATTTCGATATCTAGCCCCAATACTGTTCACTTAACGTTTCTTGATACGAATCC
>JBOGIN010000042.1:0-5015 GCA_050742275.1 Vicinamibacteraceae bacterium | reverse complement strand
TCGAGGTGACGACGGTGCCGACGGGAGCAGATGCACGGGCACAGCGGCTCGATCTCACGCGTGCATCCCTTCGCGAGCGTTTGCTCGTTGGCAACCTCGACGATGTTCGCGTTGTCGTCGAGTCGCTCGCGGAAGAGTTCGATATCGTCGACGTTGCGGCGGCGGCCGTGAAGATGGCGCACTCCGCGGGCACCGGCGACGAGAAGCGCGACATTCCGGTTGCGCCGTCTCCGGCCCGCGTCACGCGTCGCAAAGGGCAGGCACGCCGACCGTACAAGGCGTCCCGATACCGCCGGACTTCGGCGCGCTAGCTGGCTCGACCGTCGTGCCAAAGGTGTCGGCCATATGTCACGCGCCACGGTAACGTGTACGTCTGAAGACACTCCCGTCGCCGGGATCCCAGAGCGTGCCGGCCGCCTCGATGCGGCGTATGTCTCGCTCGACCCAGGCTGGCAGGCGACGTCGGTTCCGCCAGACCCAACCGGCCCCCGCAAGGGCGTCGCGGAGCACTTGCGGCGCATCGCGGCGCGAGCGCTGAAGCACGGCGAACGTCCGGCGGAGCGCAACACGATACGGACGGCGCAGCCAGGCGACCCACAGCGCGTTGCGAGCAACCATCCGGTCGCGCTCGCGGCGATTCCGGTGCGGTGACGGGAAGTGCCAGACGACCATCTCCTCCATATAGCTGAGATACCAACCGTCTGCTGCAAGATCCAACGCCAAAAGCTCCTCTTCACCGCCAACGAAGAACCGGGGGTTGAAGCCGCCCGCGCGCAGGAAGGGCTGTCGGCGAAACACGCTGGCACCCGCCAGGAACCCCAACACGACAGATCCAGAGAAGCCGGGCAGCGTGCGAAGCGGGCTGGCGGCCATCCAGCGGCTGATGGGATCTTCGATCCCGTGAGGGCCCACCAGCATTCGGCCCGTCACGCCTGCGAGGCAGGGCTGCTCAGCCAACCTCGCGACGGCGCGCGGGAGCGCATCCGGTTCCCATCGCGTGTCGTCGTCGACGAGCGCCACGTACGGAGTCGTCGCCAGCTCCACGCCAAGGTTACGGGCGGCGGCGCCGATATTCTTCCCGAGGGACACCGTGCGGACACGGCGCTCGTTCGCCAGCGTGAGGGCCGTCGTATCGGTGGAGCCGTTATCGACAACGATGATCGGAGCCCGATGATCTTGCGCCAAGAGGTGGTCCAGCGTGGCTCTCAACTCCGCTTCGCGGTTGCAGGAGCAGATGACGATGGTCACGTGTGCGCTGAGATTCATGGTGGATGCGCCAACTATGAAGCTTCGGGGCGTAATCTCCAGTAGTGCTCAACCCGAAAGACGTCGAGAAAGCCGGAGCGACCGCGGCGCGACAACGCGACGAGCTGTGACCGATAGCAGTACACCGCCGCCCGCTTGCTCTCGGAGCAGACGCTCGGCCACTGAATGGGCTCGACGAGGAACCGGGCCGACCGGAGTCGGCGGAGTCGCTGCGCCACGACAGCTTCATGCCGGCGGTAAATTGCATCCCCGTATAAGAACCAGTCGATACTCCCGTCTCTGGACGGGACGAGCCGCAGTAGGGCGTCGTGCGCGAGTCTGTGATCGGCGTGGAACAGGCCCAAAGGGAAGACCACGGTTGTCGCTGCGATGGCGCTGATGAGATCGCTCATGGCCGACGCGATGCCTGCGGCGCTCGGCTTCGGGCCGTACTGCGAGTCCGAGAACCCGAGCCACATGACATGCGCCGACAAGCGCGCGGCGGCCGCGCCGTCTTCGTCACGGCGAGCGGCCACGGCGTCGCGTGCATCGGCAAAGCCGGCGTCACGGTCCCAGTCGGTCGAGAGCCCCTCGTTGGGCGCGGCGCCGAAGACAGTGACGAGACCGGTTCCAGGGTGATCTCGGATGAGCTCCCCGCAACTAAACACACCATCGTCGTAGTGCGGCGAGACGATCACCAGCGCGCCAGGCCGATGGCCGAGCGGGCATCGACAAGTCACGCGCCGACGAGGTGCAATTCCTGCGCCTGACCAATCAGGATGAGCTCTCGTTATTGTCCGTCGTACAGACAGCACTTGTCGGGCGGGCGAACTCTTCAGTGACAGGGTCGTCCCGCGGAGGTGACTTCAGTGATGAAGGCGCTGCCTGACGAGATCAGGATCGGCTTTGGGCATGGACATTGCTAGGGCCATATCGGTATGGTGAGCTGCGATCAGCTTCGCATCCTGACATGGCACGTGCACGGCAGCTATCTGTACTATCTGGCCCATACTGGATGCGAGATCATCGTGCCTGTCGAGCCGGGGCGCCGAAGTGGATACACTGGTCTCCCCGCGGGCCGCGCATGGCCCCAGAATCTCCGGGAAGTGCCATCGACGGAGGTCCGAAGACTGAGCTTCGATTGCATCCTGTTCCAGCACAAGCAACACTACCTCACCGATCAGTACCACTTGTTGAGCGCCGATCAACGGCGGCTCCCACGAATCTTCCTGGAGCACGATCCGCCACGCGAGCATCCGACCGATACGCGGCACGTGGTCGATGATCCAGACGTCCTGCTGGTTCACGTCAGTCACTTCAACGACTTGATGTGGGACAGCGGACGGACGCCAACGCGCGTCATCGAGCACGGCGTCACCGTCCCGGCGGTGAGCTACCGTGGCGAGCTGCCCCGCGGCGTCATTGCCGTGAACGGCATGCCGCACCGCGGCCGCCGTGTGGGGAGGGACCTCGTCGATCGGCTGCGGCGTATCGTGCCGCTGGATCTCGTCGGCATGGAATCGGAGGCGGTGGGTGGCCTCGGCGAGGTGCCACCGCCTGCGCTGCCCGCCTTCCTCGCGCGCTATCGCTTCTTCTTCAACCCCACGCGTTATACGAGCCTCAATCTCGCGGTGTGCGAGGCAATGGCGATTGGGATGCCGGTCGTGGCGCTGGCCACCACGGAGATGGTCACGGTCATCGAGCACGGCGTGTCAGGTTTCGTGAGCACCAACGTCGACGAGCTGGTGCGCGCCATGGAGCTTCTCATCCGCTGGCCAGATGAGGCACGGCGCATCGGCGCGGTGGCGCTGGCACGTGCCCGCGCGCGTTTCAGCATCGAGCGATTTGCGCGAGAGTGGGTCGAGACCTTTGCGTCGGTCACCGGCGCTGCCGTTCGCAAATCGGCATGACAGGAGAGCCCATGCAGCGCCGAATCGCCATCATCAGCGAGCATGCATCACCGGTGGCCATGCTCGGCGGTGTGGATGCGGGCGGCCAGAATCTGTACGTGGCCCAAACGGCGCGACACCTCGCGACCATGGGTACGAAGTCGACGTGTTCACGCGACGTGACCAGCCGGGGCTGCCAGACGTCGCGCAGTGGATTCCGGGTGTGCGGCTCATCTACGTCCCAGCTGGCCCGCCGCAGACGATTCGGAAGGAGGAGCTCTTCCCGTTCATGGAAAGCTTCCGCGACTTCATGCTCCGGTGGATCCGGAAGCAGCGGACGCCTTACGACATGTGCCACGCCAACTTCTGGATGTCTGGTCTCGTTGCGGCGGAGTTGAAGCGGCTCATCAATCTCCCCTTCGCCGTGACGTTTCACGCGCTCGGCCGGGTGCGGCGGCAGCACCAAGGCAGCGACGACGGCTTTCCCGATGAGCGGTTTGCCATCGAGGACCGGGTCGTGGCGGAAGCCGACCGCATTATCGCGGAGTGCCCGCAAGAGGAAGAGGATCTGATTCGCTTGTCCAACGCGGAGCCGGCGCGGATCCGCCTCGTCCCCTCTGGCTTCGAGCCGGGCGAGCTGCTGCCCATCAGCAAGCCGCTCGCGCGCGTGGCGCTGCAGTTGCCCTCCAAGGATCGGTTGGTCCTGAGTGTCGGGCGTCTGGTTCCGCGCAAGGGCGTGGACGTGGCCATCGAGGCGCTTGCTGCTCTGGACCGTGATCACGACATTCGTGCGCGGCTCATGATCGTCGGCGGCGAGTCGGAGCGTCCCGATCCGGTTCTGACGCCGGAGATCGCACGCCTCCAGGAGACGGCGCGGCGCTGCGGCGTCGCAGATCGCGTGCTCTTCGCGGGCCGCCAAGGGCGCGACACGTTGAAGTTGTACTACAGCGCGGCGGACGTCTTCGTGACCACGCCGTGGTACGAGCCGTTCGGTATCACGCCCGTGGAAGCGATGGCGTGCGGCACGCCGGTCGTCGGCGCGGCGGTCGGCGGCGTCAAGTTCACGGTCCGCGACGGTGAGACTGGGTATCTCGTCCCGCCGCGTGACGCCGCCAAGGTCGCCGAGCGAATCGCACATCTGTATCGCCATCCGAAATTGTTGCGTGTGCTGGGCGAGCAGGCGGTGTCACGCGCCAACGCGCTGTTCACCTGGCGAGGTGTGGCCGAAGCGCTCGCGGGCGTCTATGAGCAGGTGCTGCTCGAGCGACGGAGCGACCATCGCCAACACGCCGTGCGCCTGGCCGCCGTCGAGGACGGCTTCGATGGCCTCGGCAGGCTCCTCGCCCAGTGCCGCCACCGGCTGGCGCCGGCCATCCTCGAAGCCGGCGATCTGTTGGCCGCGCAGTTGTTGGCTGGGGCACGCGTCCTGGTCTGCGGCAACGGCGGTAGCGCGGCCGACGCCCAGCACTTCGCCGCAGAGCTCGTCGGGCGCTTCCGCGAGAAGGGTCGGCCCGCGCTCCCGGTGCTCGCGCTCACGGCGGACGGCGCGGTGCTCACCGCCTGGTCGAACGACGTGGGATTCGAGGATGTGTTCGCCCGGCAGGTGGAGGCGCACGGGCGGCCAGGCGATGTGCTGGTCGTCATCAGCACGAGTGGCCGGTCGCAAAACTTGGTGCGCGCATGCCAGCGCGCGCGGGCGTCCGGCCTGCGGTGCGTGGGGCTGCTCGGTGGCGACGGTGGCGACCTGCGCTCCTTAGTGTCATGACTCAGAAATAGATGAAATAAATGTCACGGCCTGGGCGTATTGCTCTACAAGGAGATGATGGAGCATGCGCACAGGACGTCCTCGCACACGCGTGATGTTGTCCCCGGACGAACGGC
>JBOGIN010000041.1:0-3714 GCA_050742275.1 Vicinamibacteraceae bacterium | reverse complement strand
GGCCGCTGCCGACGATTGACGGATAGCCCCAGCTCATCGCGCCACGGTCCATGTACACGTGCTCGATCGCCGCACGCACCTGGTACTCGTACTTGCCGGGCCCAGCGGCGCGCATGCCGGCCATGTGCGCCTCGCTCGAGATCTCGACGCTCTTGCGCAGCACCGCGCGCTCGTACGGCGTCTTCACCTGCCGCAGCGCCCAGACGATGGGCCGCGCATCGACGATGGTGGCGTTGAGGAGGCGGTCGCGCAGGTCGCGGGCGAAGAGATATGGCTTCGTGAGAGGTTCCGAGGGCGCCGGACGGGGACCGAGCATCAACGCCACCTTGGCCTGGCCATTGGCCACGGCCTTCGAGAACGCGGCGTACTCGGCGCCGCCCTCGGCGCCGGTCACGCCGTACGGCTCCCCATTCATCATCGCCGCGAGAAATGGGTCGAATTCCGAGAGGTAGTACACCTGGTCGGCGCGGCTCGCGGCGCGCGCCTCGGCTTTGGTCAGGAGATGTCCCTCCCAATGCTCGCGGCGCGGGTTCGGCTCGTGGATGAAGAGGATGGACTTCTTCGTGCGGTTGCCGGGCATCAGCACCAGCATCGTGCCTTCCTGTTCGATGCCTGTGAGATAAAGGAGGTCGCTGTCCTGCCGATACTCGTAGTCCACGTCCAGCGAGTAGACCTGCGTCGGGGCGCTCGAGAGAATCAACATCGTGCTGGCGTCGAGCTGTTTCATGACGCGCGCGCGCCGCTCGGCCAGATCATCTTCCAGCCCAGGCCGGCTGCCGGTCTGGGGACCCCGCGGTAGCGGCCCCGTCGCCGCGGACGTCATCGTCAGAATCACGAGCAGCGCCGCGAGCGCGCTCGTCACCACCGGGCCGCCTGTCATCACACCACGTGTTCGCACGATCACTCCTGTGCCGATGCTATTGAAGGCCGACATCGATCAGGGTACATATTCTATATTCGTAGTCGCGAGAGGAGATATCCGCATGACCCCCGAGGTGTTCGTCTGCGACGGCGTTCGCACGCCGTTCGGCCGCTACGGTGGCGCCCTGGCGGCGGTTCGCCCCGATGATTTGGCGGCGATGGCGATTCGTGCGCTCACGGCGCGCCATCCCTCGGTCGATTGGGGAGCCGTTGACGAGGTGTTCATCGGCTGCGCGAATCAGGCGGGCGAAGACAACCGGAACGTGGCGCGGATGGCGGTGTTGCTCGCCGGCTTGCCAGAGACCGTCCCCGCCGCGACGGTCAATCGGCTCTGCGGATCCGGCATGGACGCCGTGGCGCTCGCGGCGCGGACGATTCGTTGCGGCGAAGCAGAGCTCGCCGTGGCTGGCGGCGTCGAGAGCATGACGCGCGCGCCGTTCGTCGTGGGCAAGAGCGAGACGCCGTTCTCGCGCGCGCTGGCGCTGGAGGACACGACGCTCGGATGGCGCTTCGTCAACCCGGTGTTGAAGTCGCGCTACGGCATCGATTCGATGGCGGAGACCGCCGAGAACGTCGTGGCTCGGTTCGGCATCGCGCGTTGCGACCAGGACGGCTTTGCGCTGCGGAGCCAGCAGCGATGGGCCGCGGCGCACCAGGCGGGCCGGTTCGCTGACGAGATCACACCGGTGAGCGTTCCACAGGCAAAGGGGGATCCGCGGATTGTGGAGAAGGATGAACATCCCCGGCCGAACACGTCGCTGGACGCCTTGGCTGGACTCGCGGGAATCGTCAGTCGCGAGGGTTCCGTGACCGCTGGGAACTCGTCAGGCATCAACGACGGCAGTTGCGCGCTGCTGCTGGCCAGCGAAGCCGCGGCTCATCGCTACGGCTTGCAGCCCAAAGTGCGCCTGCTTGGCGCGGCGACGGCGGGCGTGCCTCCGCGCATCATGGGTATCGGTCCGGTGCCGGCGACGCGCACGCTGCTCACCCGACTCGGGCTGAGCCTGGCCGACATCGACCTCGTCGAGCTCAATGAAGCGTTCGCCGCGCAGGCGCTCGCTGTCATGCGGCAATTGGGCCTCTCCGATGACGCCGACCACGTCAATCCCAACGGCGGGGCGATCGCGATCGGCCACCCGTTGGGGGCCAGCGGCGCGCGGCTGATTGCCACGGCGATGCATCAGCTCCATCGCGTTCATGGGCGGTATGCGCTCTGCACGATGTGCATCGGCGTCGGGCAGGGCATGTCCATGGTGATCGAACGGGTCTGACGCTGGGTGCCGGCAAAGATGTCCGTCTTGGCAAATCGCGAGGAATAGCTATCAATGCGAGGCCTGGAAGACCTTCGTGCACGCGATGGGGCTCATCACAGGCGTGGATTATGCCTGACGCGCAGACAAATCCAGACGACCCCGACCTGTCGACCCGCGCGCCGGCAGGGGAGAGTAGCGCAAGCGCGCCAGGGCGGGGCGTCTAGTCGGTCTTCGCGCGTCCCTTCCAATCCCTTCCGCGGCCGCCATGACTCGCCCGGCCGCCTTTGCGTCCGGCCGCCACGGCTTCCGCATGGGTGTACTCGTGCGCCGTCCCTTTCGCGTGCGAAGCCTTCCCGCCGAGGGAGGCGATCTCGCGCACGCGCTCGCGTGGTATTACGGCAAATCCTTTAGGCTGCTTCTGCGGGCTCATCGCTCGATCTCCTGCTGATCAAAGGATACCGGCGTTTCGCTCCGGCAGGTGAGAGCAGTGAATCGCCGCTGTCAGACGCTCGCGCACGTTTTGCAGCTCTGCCAGTGGACAGTGTAGCGTGCTAGCCGCGCCTGTACAGTCTGTTGGGACGATACGCGTCACGGTAAGACGTGCTGGGGGACGTCCGCACGAGTCCCCTGCTCACCGAGCCACCGGGCGAGTCTGCTGTCCAGGCTGGCCCAGCCGCCGCCACGTGCCACGACCGCCAGCGCCATCGCGATCACCAGGAGGTGGTACTCGAATCCTTCGCCCGACTGCTGGCCGAACCAGTTCATGAAGAACCCGTACGGCCAGTGGACCACCGCGATCGCGCCAGCCATGACCGCAACGATGCCCGCCGCGGCCAGACGGGTGAGCAGACCCGCCATCAAACCCAGACTGCCAAAGAGCTCCGCGGAGACGACCAGGACTGCGACGGCGGCGGGCACGCCCAGCTCTCCGAAGCTGGCAATCGCGCCTCGCAGTCCAGGGCCACCGAACCAGCCGAGCACGGATTGCGCGCCGTGCGCGAACATCACCGCGCCGAGCGTAACGCGGAGCACGGTGAGGGAGGGGTCGTTGTTGGTCCGGATGAGCGCCTGCCACATGTGATTCTCCTCGATATGTTACGTGTAATGACAAATAGTGTCATAACACTAATATGTCCAAAACGAAGGCCCCGCATGACGCGGAGGCCTTCAGAGCCTGTGAAGAATTCAAGTAGGGGCCGTCTTTAGGCGCCCCATGACGGCGCGAGTTCGGGCGCTATCGGCCATGGAGGTCCGCCGACACCGCGATTCACGTGCGTCGTCACCTGTGGGGGCCGGCTTCAGCCGGCCCTGGGCCGCCTAAAGGCGGCCCCCACGATTGTCAACACAAGTGAATTCTGAGGCTAAAGGCGGACCCCACGAATCTATTCACACGCTCTTCAGGCCAGGTCTGGCCCGTAGATGCGCTCGCAGATTCGAGCCAGCGCCAGGCAATCGGCCCGGCCGAGGCGCTTGCCCACGTCGCGGTTGGCGCGGCCGATGGCCGGCGAGACACGCTCGACAAGGGCGATCCCCTTCGAGG
>JBOGIN010000040.1:0-1627 GCA_050742275.1 Vicinamibacteraceae bacterium | reverse complement strand
GGTGGCGGGTGAGTACGCGCGCGCCGCGCGGCTTCCGGGCTTCCGGCCTGGCAAAGCCCCATTGTCGGTCATCCGCCGCCGCTACAAGCAGCAGATTCTGAGCGACGTCGCGGAGAGATTGGTCTCGCGCGCGGTGAGTGAAGCCCTTCGCGAGCGGGACGTCGAGCCGGTCGATACGCCACGTGTGAGCCAGCTGTCCATCGAGGAAGGCCGGCCGCTCACCTTCAGCGCGGCGATTGAGACGGTACCGCCCATCGATCCGGGCGACTACGCTGCGATCACGCTGCGGCGGCCGCCCATCACGATAGACGAGGAGGAGGTCGACAAGGCGCTGTCACGGCTGCGCGAGCGCGCCGCGCGCTTCGAGCCCATCGAGGACCGCGAGGCGCAGCATGGGGACACGGTGGTGATGGACGTCTCCCGCCGAAGGATAACGCCGCCTGAGGAGGCCGACGTTCCTGAACGGCTCGAGGATGCCTCTGCCGAGATCGGGTCGGCAGCCAATCCCCCGGGCTTCGACGAAGCGCTCCTGGGCGTCAAGGCGGGTAACGCGAAGACGTTCACGCTCCAGTTTCCGCCCGACGACGAGGTCGAGGAGCTGCGCGGGGCGGAAATGGCGTATTCGATCGATGTCAAAGCGCTTCGACGCCGCATCCTGCCGGCGCTCGATGATGAGTTTGCGAAGGACCTCGGCGAGTTCGCGTCGCTCGAGGCGCTACGCGCGCGCATCAGGGAGGACCTGACGCGGCATGCTGAGCTGGAACGGAGCCGCGCGATGCGCCAGGAGCTGCTCCGGCAGCTTGCGGCGCGCGTCACGTTCGACGTGCCGGACGTGCTGGTTCAACGGGAGATGAATCGGCGGGTCGAGGACTTCGCGCGGCGGCTGAAGGACCAAGGGCTCGCCCCGGCGCGCGCGGGGATCGATTGGGACGCCTTCCGTGAAGAACAGCGTGAGAGCGCCATGGAGAGTGTGAAGGCGGTCCTCGTCATCGATGCGATTGTCCGGCGCGAGCAGCTCGTCGCGAGCGGCGAGGAGATCACCAGCGAGATCGATCGGATCGCGAAACAGGCCGGCGTGGAGCCGGCGCAGGTGCGGCATCATTTCGAGCACGAGGGAGACGTGGAGCGGTTGGCGGTCGGTATTCGGCGGGACAAGGCAATTGACTTGGCCCTGGCGCGTGCTACAATCGTTGACGCGTGATCACTGCCTTCCCCGCAGAATTTTCCCAATTCCAATGGACCTAAAGGCGCGGTGGTCTCTGGGGTTCGCCCGTCGACGCGGGCGGCGGGCCAACGGAGACGCTGCCCTCTTGCGGCGGTGAATCACACATGCCGGAGACGCGGAGTCAGCTCATCCCTATGGTGGTGGAGCAAACCAGCCGGGGAGAGCGAGCCTATGACATCTATTCGCGCCTGCTGAAGGACAGCATCATCTTCATCGGGACACCGATTGACGACCAGATTGCCAACCTCGTGGTGGCTCAGATGCTCTTTCTCGAGGCCGAGGATCCGGACCGAGACATCCTGCTCTACATCAACAGCCCCGGCGGCTCCGTGACCTCCGGCATGGCGATCTATGACACGATTCAGTTCATCAAGCCGGACGTGCACACGTACTGTATCGGTC
>JBOGIN010000039.1:0-2747 GCA_050742275.1 Vicinamibacteraceae bacterium | reverse complement strand
GCGCGAGGAGGCGGCGGCGCTCAACGCGCCGTTCTTGACCGGTTTGCGCGAGCGGCGGCCGCATGTCACCATTAAGGTCGCGATTAGCCACGACGGGGGCATCGCCGCTGCATCGGGTGAGCGCACGCCGGTGACTGGGGAGGCAGCATTGCGGCGCGTGCAGCGGCTGCGTGCGGAGGTGGATGCCGTTGGCGTGGGGTCCGAGACAGCGCTGGTCGACGATCCGCTGCTCACCGTGCGTGAGGTCTATCGCGCACGGCCGCTCGTGCGGCTCGTGTTCGACCGTCGCTTGCGGACGCCGCCGACCGCACGCCTCTTCTCGGCGCCGGAGCGTGGCACGGCCTGGGTCATCACAACGAGGTCAAGCGTGGAGGAGGCCGCCGGACGAGCGCGTGCGCTCGAAGCGGCCGGAGCGACGCTCGTATGCCTCGACCACGGGGATCTCTGCTCGGCAGTGGCCGAGCTGTACGCGCGCGGCATACAGTCACTGCTCGTCGAGGGCGGCGCGCGCTTGCACCGTGCATTCTGGGATGCAGGCGTGGTCGATCGCGTGGAGATCCATCAGAGCCCTCGGGCGCTGGGGCCGGGGAGCGTACCCTGGATGATGGCCCCTGAGCTCGTCGTGGAGCGTCTCAGGGATGTACGCAGGACGGATGCGGGGGCGGATCGTGTCATCACGGGTGACGTGAGGCGTGGATGAGCCGATGTTCACGGGACTAATCGAGACTGTCGGGGAGCTCGTTGCGCGGGAGATCTTCGAGCACGGCGAGCGGCTGCACATTACAGCGCCTATTGCCGATGAGCTGTCGGTTGGCGACAGCGTCGCCACGAGCGGCGTGTGCCTGACCGTGACGGCGCTCACGTCATCCGCGTGGAGCGTAGACGTCTCGCCGGAAACCCTCCGCGTAACGACCCTGGGGAAGATCGAGCCGGGCCGCTTGGTCAACGTGGAGCGTCCCCTGCGGGTGGGCGCGAGTCTGGGCGGCCATTTCGTGCAGGGTCATGTGGACGGGGTTGGCAGCCTCCTGAAGGTGGCCGAAGAGGGCGAATTCCATCGAATCACGGTATCCTATCCTGCAGTGCTGGCGCCGTTCATGGTGTCGAAAGGAGCCATTGCGGTTGACGGGGTGAGCTTGACGATTGCCGATCTGCGCAACGGCGAGTTCGACGCGCAGATCGTGCCGCACACATGGCGGGCGACGGCGCTCCAGCGGGCGCGTGTCGGGGATCCAGTCAACCTCGAGTGCGACATGCTGGGGAAGTACGTGATTCGGTTCTTGGAGTTTCGGGCTCCCTGATCGGAAGGGCACGAAGGGTTTTCACCACGAAGGACACGAAGAGCACGAAGAAAACCAATTGAATTCTTCTTCGTGTCCTTCTTTCTTCGTGTCCTTCGTGTTCTTCGTGGTTACTGCTGCCGCGGCGGTGGCGGCTAATGAGTGAAGTTCCATGAGCACTCCAATTCGCCTCGCGAAAGGCGCTCGCCAGCAGCGGTCGCCGTTCGCGCGCATCGAAGAAGCGGTCGAGGCGTTCCGTGCGGGGCGGATGGTCATCATCGTCGATGACGAAGACCGCGAGAACGAGGGCGACCTCGCGCTTGCCGCCGAGAAGGTCACGCCCGAGGCCATCAACTTCATGGCCACGCACGGCCGCGGGCTGATCTGCCTGTCGATGACCGCCGAGCGGCTGGACGAGCTGCAGATCCCGCTCATGGTCCAAGACAATACGTCGCGCCTCAGCACGGCGTTCTGCGTCACGATCGAAGCGAAGTACAAGACGACCACCGGCATCTCGGCGCCCGACCGGGCCGCCACGATTCTCACGGCCATCGATCCGACCACCCAACCGTTCGACCTCGCACGGCCGGGCCACGTGTTTCCCCTGCGCGCGCGCGCCGGCGGCGTCCTCGTCCGCGCCGGGCAGACGGAGGCGTCCGTCGACCTCGCGCGGATTGCCGGTCTGACGCCTGCCGCGGTGATCTGCGAGATCATGAACGGCGACGGCACGATGGCGCGTGTGCCGGACCTCCGCCGCTTTGCGCGCAAGCACGATCTGCTGGTCATCACGATTGCAGATCTCATTCGGTATCGCGTCCGCACCGAGCGCATGGTGCGGCGGATTGCGGCGGCGCAGTTGCCGACCGGCTTCGGTGAGTTTCGCGTCGTCGCATACGAGAGCGATATCGACGGCCAGGGCCATGTGGCGCTGGTGCGCGGCGAGGTCGGCGACGGCGAGAACATCATGGTGCGCGTCCACTCGAAGTGCCTCACGGGCGACGTCTTCCACTCGACGCGCTGCGATTGTGGGGCACAGCTCCATAGGGCGCTCGAGCACATTGCGCAGGAAGGGAGAGGCATCCTGCTGTACCTGCATCAAGAGGGACGTGGCATCGGTCTCGCCAACAAGATTCGCGCCTACGAGCTCCAGGACCAGGGCTACGACACGGTCGAAGCCAACGAGCGCCTGGGCTTCAAAGCGGATCAGCGGGACTACGGCATCGGCGCGCAGATCCTCCGTGATCTTGGCGTCCGCTCCATGCGGCTCCTCACGAACAACCCGCGCAAGTTCATCGGCCTGGAAGGCTACGGCCTGTCGATTGTCGATACGCTGCCCATCGAGATTCCGGTCTCGGAGCACACGCGGCGCTACCTGAAGGCCAAGAAGGACAAGCTGGGCCACAAGCTGTCGAGCGTGTGACCGAGAAATGCCAAAAGCGACGCTATTCACGTAGCGCGCGGCCTTCAGGC
>JBOGIN010000038.1:0-8220 GCA_050742275.1 Vicinamibacteraceae bacterium | reverse complement strand
CGGCCGGAGCTCGTAGGATGCGAGGACCTCGGTGAGCACGCGCCGTTCCTGTGTGTCCTGCTGCGCAATCGCGCGCAGGAAGAAGGAGCGGGTGAACTGATAGGTGCTCTTCGTATAGATAATCCAGAGATCATAGACATCGGCCCCGGTCTCTCGTCGATTGAAGTCGACACGCCGGATGGAGACCTCCTGGCTGAACCGCGCGTTTGGCTGGACGGTGACGGCCAGTGTCGCGTCGATGGCATCGCCTTGAAACGGCTCGTGGGGATCGTAGAAGACAAAGGCGCCAATCGAGGCGTTGCCGTTCAGCGCCAGCCAACGAAAGAGCTGCACCTCGCCCTGAATGCGCCAGCGATCGAGGTCGAAGCGCCGAGACGCCCAGGGCTCGTAGCCGGTGAATCGATCGACGCGCAGCCAGCCCTGACGCGTGAAATAGAACTGCAGGCCGCTCACGTTCAACATCTGGTCCCCGCCGGCGATGCGATCACGCGCGAGCTGCTGAAACGTGAACGCGTTGATGCGGCGCAGCCACGGATACCTCGCCTTGTCGGGATAGAAGTTGAGCCCTGCGAAGCCCCACCCGCGCGTGAGCCCTGCCTGCTCGTAGAACGCCGTGTCCATCTGGAAGCCGGTGTCGTAGTGCTCGACCATGCCGCTGAGCGATGCGCGCTTCGTGTCGAACGAGTACGACACCCGTCCTGCCGCGCCACGCGTGCCCTGCTCGTCGTCGGTCTCGAGCGTGTCGGTCAGGAGCGCCATCGCGGTGATCTGATGCGCCTGCTTTACGCGGAGGTTCATGTCCACGCCACCGACGCGGTTGTGTCGAGCGCCCAGCTCGGTGTTGGTGAGCATCGCACCGAGATAGCTATCGGCGCTGAGCCGGTACTGCAGGCGGTTCACGACGAAGAGGCGATCGCGGCCGACGGGCTGCGCATCGGCTTCGGCATCCGCCGGGCGCGCCTCGTCCAGCGCGGTTAGGGTGCCAAAGGTCCAGCGTCCAGCGCTTCCGGTCAGCTTGAGGCCAGCCGAAGGGTTGACGATCCGGCGGGTGTGCACGGCCGTCTGGAGATTGGTGTCACCGCCAGGCCCGGCGACGTCGAACAGCCCTGCCCCCTCCATGAAGAACGGCCGCTTTTCCGAGTTGAAGATGGGGAAGCGTCGATTGACCTCCACCTGAAAGGCATCACTCT
Organism: Vicinamibacteraceae bacterium; assembly: GCA_050742275.1. GTDB lineage: Bacteria > Acidobacteriota > Vicinamibacteria > Vicinamibacterales > Vicinamibacteraceae > WHTT01. The sequence continues at coordinate 7,030 of JBOGIN010000038.1, read as the reverse complement.
CCACTTGGCTGAAGTCTGGGTTGACGGTGGCATCGAGCGTGATCGTCGGCGTGAGCCCGAGCTTCCCACTGAACCCGACGTCGGCCGTGCCGTCGCCCGCGTGCCAGCTCGTTGGCGTCGCTCGCGTCTGCTGCGTGCTGTAGGTCACGCTCGGAATGAGCTCCCGTGTTGGTCTCGCTGAAAGCCGATCGAAGTAGAGGGACGCATGGTGCTGAAAGACCCACTGGCCCGGCTTCAAGCCGGGCCAGGACACGGACACGCCAAGGCGGCTGACGCGTCGCCAGAACAACACGCCCATCCGGACGGCGTCCGCGCCGCGAAAGCGGATGGTCTGCAGCGGGAGCCTGATCTCGGCGGCATAACCGCGTGCGTTCTGCCGCGCCGCGCTATCCCAGACCCAATCGGGCGCCTCGTCTTCGCCGCCACCGGCGCTGTTCAGCATGTCGAGCTGCACGCCGCTCGGGTTCACCATCAAGTGGTAGGCGAGCTGTCCCGTTCCGAGCGCATCGAGGCTGAAGCCCACCCAGTCGTCGCTCCAAATGTTGTCGCGTCGCGTAACGCTGGTCTTGATCCGGGCCGGCTGCGGATCGTCGCACTGGAACGCCACGTAGATGTAGGTCTCGTCGTACGCGATCCACACGTGGGTTTGCTGGGGAATGGTGTCCCCGGACAACGGGTTGTACGACGTCCAGGCGCCCAGCGTCAGCTCCGGCTGCTGCCAGACGGCGTCATCCAGCGTGCCGTCGATGGTTGGCGGCGTGGCCGCACGAACGGCGCGGAGCCCCTGCGATGGCGGTTCCTGAGCCGCGAGCACGGCGGGCACTACCCATACTGCCGTCGCGAACAGAATAACGTTGAAGACACGTCGCATAACACACCGGAGCCCGCCGCCGACCACGCCGGGCGTCCGTCGTACGGCTTAGACGAGATGGTGATCCGAAGCGTTGGTCGGGGACGGGAAGGAAGGGAACGAGGGGCGGGGAGGGCCCGGACAACCGCGTGTTCCCTTCCTTTCCCGTAGAATGGAGTGGCCTGCCGACGGTCAACGTGGCGTCCTCGTGCACCCAACCATCGGCGAGTTCTGCCGGCGCGTATAATCGGCGTGCGATGTGCCCATGCCCCGTACAGGGATCAGGAGGCAAGCGGGCACTTCCGGAGGCTGCATGGCTTCGCAACCCAACAGCTCTTCACTGCGCATGACCTCGTCCGCCCAGCAGGAATCGTCCCTCGACTTCGCTCGGGACGACCCTGAGCTTGTCGAAGGGTCGGATCCGAGGGCGAGTGCTGGCGCCGCGCCAGCCGGCACGGCCGGGGACCGCATGCTGCTCTCTCTGCTCCGGCGATACATCGAGGATGCGCCGGTCACCTTGGCGTTTGGCGATCTCGCGTACGGCCCCGCGTCGAGCGACCCGATCGCGGCGGTTCAGATACGCAATCGCGCGACGCTCATGCGGCTGCTCGCTCGGCCTACCCTGGAGTTTGGAGAGGCGTACATGCGGGGCGACATCGAGGTGGCCGGCGACCTCGTCTCGGCGCTCGAGGCGCTCTATCGGGCCACCTCCGGCGGCGGGCGGTGGCGGGATCGCCTCGCGCCCTGGCTGGACCGATCGCACGGCCTCAACACGGCGCGCCACAACATCCATCACCACTACGACCTCGGCAACGACTTCTACCGCCTGTGGCTGGATGAGCGGCTCGTCTATACCTGCGCGTACTTCCCGCACGATCGCGTCTCGCTCGAAGAGGCGCAGCGGGCCAAGATGGAGCACGTCTGCCGGAAGCTGCGCCTGCAGCGGGGAGAAACCGTCGTGGAGGCCGGTTGCGGCTGGGGCGCGTTGGCGCTGCACATGGCACGGCACCACGGGGCTCGTGTGCGTGCGTTCAACATCTCACACGAGCAGATCACGTACGCGCGAGAGCAGGCGCGAGCCCAGGGCCTGGCCGGCCAGGTCGAGTTCATCGAAGACGACTACCGGCACATCACCGGCCGTTACGATGCGTTCGTCTCGGTCGGCATGCTCGAGCACGTGGGGCTCGAGTGCTATCGGACGCTCGGGCGGACGATCGATCGCGTGCTGGATCCAAACGGCCGCGGCTTCCTGCACTTCATCGGCCGCAATCATGAGGCGCCGCTCAACGCCTGGATCCGCAAGCGCATCTTCCCGGGCGGGTACCCGCCGACGCTCCCGCAGGTTGTCGGGCGCATCCTCGCGCCGTTCGACCTCTCGGTTGTCGATATCGAAAACCTGAGGCTGCATTACGCTCAGACGCTGCACCATTGGCGCCAACGCTTCGAAGCGGTCACCGATCTGGTCAAGACGATGTTCGACGAGCCCTTTGCGCGCGCGTGGCGGTTGTATCTGGCCGGGTCGGAGGCGGCGTTCACCACCGGGTCGATGCAGCTCTTTCAGGTGCTCTTCGCGCGCGGGGCCACGAACCGCGTGCCGTTGACGCGCAACCACGTGTACGAGGAGCCGCTATGACGTCCGCCGACGTGCTGGTCGTCGGCGGCGGCCCGGCGGGATCGAGCTGTGCCTGGAAGCTGCGGCGAGCCGGCTTCGACGTGCTCGTGGTGGACCGTGCCGTGTTCCCCCGCGACAAGGTCTGCGCAGGATGGATCACGCCGGCGGTGGCGGAGGCGCTCCATCTCGACGTCGAGGACTACCGGCGCACCCGGACGTTTCAACCGATCACCCGCTTTCGAACCGGCATCATGGGCCGTCGCCTCGTCGACACCTCGTACGCGGCTCCCGTGAGCTTTGGCATCCTCAGACGGGAGTTCGATCACTATCTGCTCGAGCGATCGGGCGCGCGTCTCGCGCTGGACCTGCAAGTGAAGCGGATCGCGCGCACGCAGGCAGGCTGGGTGGTGAACGACGCGTATGCCGCCCCGTTCCTCGTCGGCGCCGGCGGACATTTCTGTCCGGTCGCTCGCCACTTGAACGGACCGCGCCGCGAGGAGCCGGTGGTCGTGGCCAACGAGGTGGAGTTCGTGTTGTCACCGCAGCAGATGGAGGCTTGTCGCGTCGCACCCGACGCTCCCGAGCTCTACTTTTGCTCCGACCTCGCCGGCTACGGCTGGTGTTTTCGCAAGGAGCAGGTCCTGAACGTGGGCATCGGGAGGCAGGACCGCCGCCGGCTCACCGAGCACCTGCACCGGTTCGTAACCGAGCTGCAGCGGGCAGGCCGCGTGCCGAAGGATCTACCGGAGGGGTGGCGAGGTCATGCCTATCTCCTCTACGACTCATCGCCGCGCACGTTGGTCGACGATGACGCGCTCTTGATTGGCGATGCCGCCGGGCTCGCCTACACACAAAGTGGAGAAGGGATTCGTCCAGCCGTTGAATCCGGTTTGCTGGCAGCGCAGGCCATTGCCGGCGTCGCAGGCGGCCGGCGATCGGATGCGCTCGCCGCGTATCAGGCTGCCGTCCAGGCACGCTTCGGGCGCCGCGGTCGGACACACCGTGGCCTGCTGCCGCGCCCCGCGATCGCCGCAGTGGGACGCCGATTGCTCGGCACCCGCTGGTTCTCCCGCCACGTCGTCCTCGACCGCTGGTTTCTCAGGCGTCAGGGATCAGGGGTCAGGGCTCAGTAGGGTTGGCCGAGGCAAGGTGGCTGACGACGGACCGTCGTAAGCCTCCATCCTTGAATGTTCCCGGAAACCCTGACCCCTGGTCCCTGACGCCTGCTGAGCCCTGACCCTGAGGCCTGATCCCTTACCCATGAAAGCCCTCGTCATCAGTCTGGATGGACAGGTGGATCTGCGGGACGTGCGCGTCCCATCCCGCGCGGGTGAGTGCCTCGTTCGCGTCACGCTGGCCGGTATCTGCGGCACGGACCTCCACATGATGCGCGGCTATGCCGCTCATGCAGGCATTCTCGGCCACGAGTTCGTCGGCGTCGTCGAGGAGACGCCGCCGGAGCAGGCCGCGTGGCGTGGCCGCCGTGTCGTGGGGGAGATCAACGTTGGCTGTGGTCACTGTGCCTGGTGCGATGCCAGCCAGAAAGAGCATTGCCAGGAGCGTACGGTCCTGGGCATCAAGCAGCGCGATGGCGCGTTTGCGGAGCTCTTGACGCTTCCCGCCGCAAATCTGCACGAGGTGCCGTCGGCGGTGAACGATGAAGCAGCGGTGTTCACGGAGCCTGTTGCCGCGGCGTGCAGAATCCTCGAGCAGGTACCCATCGGACCAGACACCAGGGTTGCGGTGATTGGCGACGGGCGGATGGGGCTCCTGACGGCGCAGGTGCTGCACTCAACCGGCGCGCAGCCGCTCGTCATCGGCCGGCACGCGGAGAAGCTCGCTGTCGCGCGGCAGCTCGGTCTGAACGCGATGGAATACACGGCCGGCGTCAGCAGCTCCTACGACGTCGTCGTCGATGTTTCAGGCGGCGCCGCGGGGCTGAGACTCAGCCTCGACCTCGTGCGACCACGAGGCACCGTCGTTCTCAAGTCTACGTTTCACGGCGCGACACCAGTCGAGACCTGGCCCATCGTGGTCGACGAAGTGTCGCTCGTGGGATCTCGGTGTGGGCCATTCGCGCCAGCCCTGGATTTGCTGGCCCGTGGTGTCGTGCAGACCGCATCGCTCGTTGCAGGTGACTATCCCCTCAGCGAATATCGTGGGGCCTTTGAGGCGGCGAAAACCTCACTCAAGGTGCTGCTTCGTATGTAGAGGGGTCAGGGGTCAGGGGTCAGCAGGCGTCAGGGGTCAGGGGCAGGCGTCAGGGGCAGGCGTCAGGGGCAAGCGTCAGCAGGGCAAGCGACAGTGGCAGTAGTTGCACCAACGGGAACCATCCCGATTGCAAACTTTGCCAGCTTTTTTGTCGAGGGCGCCTGGCAGGGCCGCATCCTGGGTGAAGGTTGGCCGGCACGGATCCTGCCCATGCGGATCGCATGAGTGCCATCAAATCCTTTCGCGACCTGCTGGTGTGGCAGAAGTCAATGGACCTTGCGGAACGCTGCTATCGGCTCACACGCGGATTCCCGTATCGAGACCAGCAAGTGGTGGGCTATCAGATCCGCAAATCGTCGGTATCCATCCCATCGAACATCGCCGAAGGCAAAGCCCGTTTCTACGACTCTGTGTATATCCAGCATCTGTGGGTCGCGCATGGATCCGCCGCCGAGCTCGAGACGCAACTAGAGCTGGGACGCCGCGTTGGAATCGTGGCGAAAGACGAAGCCGAGGCACTTATCAACGACTCCCAAGAAGTGGGACGCATGCTGCATGGTTTAGTGCGCGCTCTCGCCAGCAGCACGAAGCCTCGCTGATGGCTCTCGATCCACCGATATCTCCTCGCGGCCCTGCCCCCTGCCCCCTGCCCCCTGACGCCTGCTGATCCCTGATCCCTGACGCCTATTTAGCGCCGAGCGCCTTCGCCGCCTTCCTGACGTCGCGGGGTGCGACCCAGAGAATCACGCCAAACTGGCCGGCGCGCGTCGCTACGGCGTCGCTTGCAATGACGTTGATCCCGGCATTTGCGAGACGTCCTAGCAGGTCGGCCATCGCGCCGACGCGGTCCTCGTCGGCAATCAAGAACGCCTTCTTCGGGCCGACGAGCTTCCATTTCGCGCGACGTGCCAGTTGCTTGAGCGCGGCTGGATCTTCTGGCACGAAGTCGAGCTGTGCGCGGCGGCCCTCGGGGAACCCTGAGAATGCCAGCAGGTTGACGTCGGCATCCTTGAGCTGCTGCAGGATGTGGCTGCCCGCACCGGGCTTGTCTGGGACAAGCACGTAGAAGTAGTCGACGAGACGGACCTGCTCGGCCATGGTGTCCTCCTCTAGACCGTCGCCGCGTGGAGGCGGCGCTTGAGACGATGAATCCGGCGGCGAACCAGCTTGAGCTGCGCGTGGTCGTCGTTGGCCAGGGCCTGTGCGCGCTCCGTCTTGAGCGAGCGGATCGCTTGCTTGATCGATGACTTGTCGACGCCAACCACGACGTGGTGCGCGTGCCTCTCGACGCCGAGCGCCTTGCAAAGGGCTGGCAGCAGATGCTCCTTGTTCATCTGCGTGTAGCCTTGCACGGCTTCATGGTCGACGTCCTTGGCAATGTCACGCAGCTCGGCAATCGTTTTCTCGTGCAGTTCCTCGTATGTGTAGGACATGAGCAATCCTCCAAAACTTGGCGCTCCCGACGCACGTAGCGAGGGGCCTTTAGAGCGTGTGAATAAATTCGTGGGGTCCGCCTTTAGGGCGGACCTACATGGCCGATAGGGCCAAACTCGCGCCGTTATGGGCCGCCCAAAGGCGGCCCCTACTTGAATTCTTCACAAGCTCTTTAGGCCCCTCGTCGCACGGCCTGAAGGCCGCGCGCTACGAAGGCCGCTCGCTACGTGCTCAATGGCTGGCGCTCCTTGAGATATGTCGAGTACCCTCGCCCGTTTCCTGGACGGCTTCGTTCCACAGCCGCTCGGCGAGGTCGCGGATGACCAGCGCCTGCCCCCATCGATCGGAGATCTCGCGGCCCGAGAGATCGCGGATGGCGTAGTCGGGCGGTCCGAGCTCGACGCGGAAGATGAAGAGGTCTCCCGGCATGGCGTCCTCCAGCCAGGTGACCATCGCCTGCTTCCACACGGCGGCAAAGCGCTTCGCATGCGGCGTGTCGCCGCGCGACCCGATGTCAATCTGCACCTGCTCGCCGTTCGACACGCGACCGTCGAGCATTGCCGTCCGACCAACGAGCACATCGAACGCGCCACGCGCTTCGGACGATAGCTCACCAGTGAGCTCACCGCCAACGACGTAGTGTGATAGGTCCAGGGCGAACCGAAGGTCTGGAATTGCGTTGGCGTAGCCCACGGTGCGGAGCAGATCCTGTGTGACGCGGCCGCGATGTGTCTGCGTCATCATGGCGATGCCTTCTTTTCTGCACCGCTCCATCAGGGCGCGCAGGAGCGCTTCGGCCTCACGCTCGGCCATGAAGTAATTCCCGACGTGGAGATCGAGGTACCGCGCTTCGACGCCCTGGACGAATGGCAGAGCCGCATCGAGATCCTCCACCGTCTCGGGAAACGCCTCGACGCCAATGC
>JBOGIN010000037.1:0-4364 GCA_050742275.1 Vicinamibacteraceae bacterium | reverse complement strand
GTCCTGTCGCTATCCCCCACAAGGTATTCGGGGATACGGGCCGCGCCGGGCCTCCAGCTATGGCTTCGACGCCGACGAGTACTATCGGCTGGCCAATGAGTCACTGCTCTGCATCGCCATCATCGAGTCATACGAGGCCGTCGACAACATCGACGACATCCTCAGCGTGGAGGGCATCGACGGTGTGACGATCGGCCCAATGGATCTGTCGATCTCCCTCGGCATCTTTCGCCAGTTGACGCACACGAAGTACCTATCCGCTGTCGAGAGGGTCCGCACCGCCTGCGCCAAGCACCGGAAAGCCATGGGCTCCGCGTGCCAGAGCGTCGAGCACGCCCGCCAGTGTGTGGAGGAAGGGTATCAGCTCCTACTTGTGTACGGAGACGATCAGTTCATCGCATCGGAAGCCGCGCGCTGGCTGGGCGCGATCAAGGAGAAAGGAAGACTGTCCGCATGAGTCGAGCCGTGAGGGTCTTGTATCTGTCCTTTCTCGCGCCGGAGGACGATCCGTGGCTGCCGCAGGTGCAGCAACAGGTCGGCAGTCGTCACACGCTGGCCCTCTACGATCGGCGTCGGCCCGCGCGGGCACAGTTGGACGGTGTCGAGGCGGTCATCGACCTCGGCGGGCACACAGGCACACGAGCGTTGGCGGACGCGGCGACATCGGTCCGCCTCTGGCAGATTCTCGGTACGGGCTTCGAGCACTTCGACGTGGAGTACTTTGGGCGTCGACGCATCCCGGTCGCGCACTGTCCGGGACAGTTCAGCGCCGTTCCACTGGCCGAGTGCGCCATGATGTTCATCTTGATGCTGACCCGGCACTGGAATGCCTGCCGCGGCAGCATCCAGGCCCGGAGAGTCTCCGAACCGTTTGGCCTCGAACTCACGGGGCGGCTGCTGACCGTCGTGGGCTTCGGCTCGAGTGGGATCGAGCTGACCCGCCGTGCCCGCGCCTTCGGCATGCGTGTCGCGGCCGTCGATGTCCGCGCCATCAGCCAGGACGAGCGGGACCGCCTGGGGCTCGAGTTTGCCGGTGGCCCCAGCGATCTGGACGACCTCTTGCGGGAATCCGACTTTCTTTCGCTCCACGATCACCTGAACGGCAGCACGCACCATCTCATCGATGAGCGACGACTCCGGCTGATGAAGCGCACGGCCTACGTGATCAATGTGGCGAGGGGGGCGCTCATTGATCAACAGGCGTTGTTGCTCGCGCTCAGGGAAGGACGCATCGCAGGCGCCGGCCTGGATGTGCTGACATCGGAGCCGATCGATCCGAGCGACCCGTTGCTGTCGCTGCCCAACGTCCTGGTGACGCCGCACGTCGCCGGGGTGACCGACGGAACCGCCCGGCGGCGAGCGCTGTGCGTGCTCGAGAACATCGACCGCATCGCGTGCGGCAAGGAACCTCATTATCGCGTTGATCTGGACACGAGCACCGACCCCCTCAGGGCCCCGCTCGCCGCGCCGTAACCGACCACCGAGAGACGCCGTTCACCGAGCTCGCGCACATCGTCCCATGAAGTCAGCACCGACGGCTCTCCAGACTGACCCCCGCGCAGGCGCCGGCTCCCGGTCAGGCGATCGGACCTATCTCTTCCTCAGCGCGTTCGTCGCGGCCTGCGGAGGATTTCTCTTCGGCTACGACATCTACATCATCTCGCCAGCCGTCATCTTCTTAGAGGAAGCCTTCGACTTGACGTCGGTTCAAGTGGGCTTTGCGATTACGTCCGCGATTCTCGGGTGTATGGCGGGTCCGCTCTTCGCTGGCGGCCTCAGTGACCATCTCGGGCGACGCACCGCTCTGCAGCTGGCGGCGCTGCTGTTCGGCATCTCCGCCGTCGGAACGGCCGTCGCGACCAACATGCCGGTGCTGTATCTCTTCCGCTTCGTCGGCGGTGTGGCGATTGGTATCGCTTCCGTCGTGTCGCCCATGTACATCGCCGAGATCGCGCCGGCGAGGATTCGAGGCGCGTTGGTGACAATGAATCAACTCGCCATCACCGTCGGCGGGCTGTGCTCCGTAGTCGTGTGCTACTTTCTGTCCTTCTCCGGCGCGTGGCGATGGATGTTCGCATCGGAGGTCGCTCCTGTCATCGTCTTCGCGGTGGGGCTCTTGTACGTACCACGAAGCCCTCGCTGGCTCATGGCCAAAGGCCGCCATCGTGAAGCGATGGATGTGCTGGAGCGTGTGCACGGAACGGTGGAAGCCCGACGTGAGCGCGCCGCGATCGAAGAGTCACTGCAGGAGGCACAAGGCACGCTGGCGGAGCTCTTCCGGCCCGGCCTCCGCATGGCGCTGGTCGCCGCCGTCGGTCTGGCGTTCTTTCAGCAGTGGGCGGGCGCCAGCACCGTGGCGACCTACGCCCCGCTGATCTTCCAGAAGGCCGGATTCCTCTCGGCGAGCGACGCCATCTTCCAGACGCTGTTCCTGGTCGCCCTGAACGTCACCGGCACCGTGGTGGCGATCACGCTGCTCGACCGATCCGGACGACGGCCGCTGTTGCTGGTGGGCACGGCCGGCATCGCCCTCAGCCAGTTCCTCATCGGGCTTCACTTTCACCAGGGCTCGACGGGCACGCTCGTCGTGCTCAGCGTCTTGCTGTGCATTGGCTTCTACAGCATCAGTATGGCGCCGTTGACGTGGCTGATCATGTCGGAGGTGTTTCCCACGCGCCTTCGAGGCAAGGCCATGGCGCTGTGTGCGACGTTCCTGTGGACGAGCGCCTTTGTTACGGGACAGCTCTTCCCCTCCGTGACGGAATACTTCGAGCTGCACGAAGGCTCGCCGGCCGGAGTGTTCTGGATCTTCGGTGGCATAGCCGTCGTTGCGCTGCTCTTCGGATGGAAGCTGGTGCCGGAGACGAAGGGACATACGCTCGAGGAGATTGCGGAGTTCTGGCGGCGCCCCGCGGCCGGCGCCAGACGAGCAGGCGCCGACGTGGAATGAGTGGCGGCGACGCCTCTCCATGCATCCGGTGGTGGGACCGTGTCCGAGCCGCTGAATATCGAGTCTCGGCCGAGCTTCGTGCGCTACCTGCGCGCCAAGGGCTTGATTGGTGACGCCGAGGAGCCGATCACCAACGTCCTTTCCGGAGGTGTGTCGAACCGAACGGTGCTGCTGCAGCGGGCAGGCGGGCAGGCGTGGGTCGTGAAGCAGGCGCTCGAGCAGCTCCGCGTGGCGGTCGAATGGTTCAGCAGTCCGGAGCGCATCACCAAGGAGGCTCTCGGGCTCCGGTGGCTCGGCCGGCTGCTGCCGCCGGGCACGGTGCCGGCGCTGATCTTCGAGGACGCCGCGGAGCACCTGTTAGTGATGGAGGCCGTGCAGCAGCCCTCCACGAACTGGAAGACCATGCTCCTCCAGGGGCACCTGGAACGGGATCATATCCGGCAGTTCGCGGAATTGCTGTCATCGATTCACGCGAGCGGTTACCGGGAACGCGACTCGCTGTGCCTCGCCTTCGCCGATACGTCGTTCTTCGAGTCGCTGCGCTTGGAGCCGTACTACGAGTACACTGCCTCCAGAGTCCCGTCCGCCGGCCCTTTCCTCCGGGAGCTGATCGCGAGCACGCGGCGGTGCCGCGAGACGCTCGTGCACGGCGACTTCAGCCCCAAGAACATCCTGGTGCACCAGGGGAGGCTGGTCCTGCTCGACCACGAAGCGATCCACTTCGGCGATCCCGCCTTCGATGTCGGCTTCTCGATGACGCACCTGCTCAGCAAGGCGCACCACCTCGGCGCGCTACGAGAGCGCTTCCGCGAGGCCTGCCGGCAGTATTGGGACGGCTATCGCGCAGGTCTGCCGAACGTCGTCTGGCGGCACGGGCTGGAATCGCGTGCGGTCCAGCACACGCTGGGCTGTCTGCTCGCACGCGTCGCGGGACGGTCGCCGCTGGAGTACCTGGCGCCGGCCGCGAGGTTCCGTCAGGAAGCCGCGGTCGTCGCCATCATAGAAGAGATGCCCGAATCGATGGAGGCGCTCATTGGAGCTTTCCTCGAGCGAGTTGATGCCGACGATCGAAAACCTGGCAGGTCTGGAAGTCCTCGACAGTCGCGGTAAGCCGACGGTGAAGGCGTTCTGTTGCCTGAAGACGGGTGAGCGGGGCGAGGCCTCGGTGCCGTCCGGTGCTTCTACCGGCCGACACGAGGCCGTCGAGCAACGGGACGGCGATGCCGAGCGCTATGACGGCATGGGATGTCGGCGCGCCGCGTCCCAACTCGAGGGCGTGATTCTGCCGAGGGTGCGCGGTCGAGCGTTCCCCGACCAGCGCGCCTTCGACGAGTGCCTGATCGAGCTGGATGGAACGACGAACAAGTCGCGCCTGGGGGCCAATGCGCTTCTCGCCGCGTCGCTCGCCTTCGCC
>JBOGIN010000036.1:0-2710 GCA_050742275.1 Vicinamibacteraceae bacterium | reverse complement strand
CTTTTTTGGTCGTGTGCCTGGCCGTCAGCCGTAATGAAAATCGGATCGGATAACAAGTCTTGCCAGTACCCTTGCTTCATGGCTTCCTCGTACTCGGCCACCCGACGCGGACGGATGTCGCGATTGTAGACGCCCCCAACGAGCAGGCCGGCTGGAGTCGCGTGACTTGTACGGCTCAGTGAACGGTCATAGGGTATATAGAAGTAGGCGTGTGGGCATGGTCGGACCGGACAAGGACAAACACCTCCCGACCGTCACGCGCACGACGAATCCCGCCCGTTCGCTCCCCCAGCCTTTTGCGGGCGTCGATGACCACGGAGTACGACAGTCACTATCGTCCACTCAGGCGCTGCCGTACTCCCAGGTGCTGCAGAAATCAACGGCATCGCCCCTGAGAAGACACACCTTGATTTTCACGGGCATCCCTTCTGGGATGCGCAGGTTCGCGACGCCACAGCCTTCTGCGGACCCATTGCGATCGATCACGCCAACATCAAGAGAATAATCAGCCGTAAGGAGACCTGTCCACGCATACCAGCCGTCGGGCCACAGGTCACACGCTGTCAGAATCTCATCGTGGGCATAGAACAAGCCCCAGCCACCCACGGGTGCCGGATCCGTGGTCACGATCTCGATCTCTGGAGCGGGGTGCACGTACGGTCCAATGCCTCCATCTGCAGCAAATGGCGACTCCACCTTGGGCGCGACGCGAAGGTCCTGTCGGGCCGTCCGGACGCTCCTCGCCATCGGGCCCCGATCGTTGATGTGCGAGGACCAAGCCACGCTGCCGCTTCCGAAGATACCGAGGCGGGATTGGAAATCGTACAGTCGGGGGCTGGCATGCGGACTCCGGTGCCCCTCCAAGTTCGAATAGCCTGCGATCCCGCCCAGGCGCTTGATACCGTCGTCCCGGCCGTTCGTTCCAGCGAGCGACGGAACCGTCCTTGCGTCCTGCTTCTGGTCAAACGCCTGAAAGCTGCCGCCAGAGGTGAGGCTCACGAGCAACGCCGCCGTGGCTCCAGCGAATCGCACCAATGTCGACTTTAGGTCGAGACGCGTGGGGGAAACCGACGTGGCCAATGATGTCTGTCGCATACGTCCTCCTCCGACACAGACTGGGCGCGATGCGCCGTGAGATCACGAATCATCGCTGATCGCGGCTGGCGTCGCTGTCAGATTGTTTAGGTGCCCGCCCGGTTCGTGCATCCTAGCTGCGCAAGCGTCCGTCGGGTACGGTCCGCCGGGCGGCTCTAGCGATAGATGAGAGACGGCACGCGCATCGGCCCCGCATGCCTCCCCTTCTGCCACGGCGCAGCGATGTCGGCTGGGTCGTCACCGCGAGAGCAACCTCCTCAATACAAGCCGGATATTTCAGGGATTTCTCGAGTACGGCGGTACTTTCCAAACCGAACCCGCAATCAACTGTGTTGGAGTTTCCTCGACCGCGACCCGTGAGCGCCTCGCTGCACGTCCCATCCATATTGTGCGTGCGCTCACCTGGTCGCCTCAAAGGGGGAGCACAAGCGAAGGGCCAAGAGCGGAGGCATCCTGAAGTTGTGGATGCCGTGATCTTGGCCGAGGTTGACCGGGCTGCGACGGCCGCGGGATACTGCACTCCATGCTTCGTGACCACGACGCGGTAGCGAATCTCGCCGTCAGGGACCTCAACGTCGCTCAGCGGTTTTATGAAGGCACGCTCGGCTTCACGCCGGTCGGTCGTCAGGGCGACGAGCTCGTGATGTATCGTAGCGGCAAGACCACGTTCAACGTATATCGCTCGAAAGAAGCCGGGACTAATCGAGCGACGGCGCTCACGTGGAGTGTCGGCGAAAACGTCAAGGCCGTCGCACAACAGTTAAAGGCGAAAGGGATCGCGTTCGAGCACTACGACATGCCCGGCTTGACGCTCGAGGGCGACGTGCACGTCGGGCAGGGCGTGCAGGTGGCGTGGTTCAAGGATCCGGATGGAAACATTCTGAATATCGTCAGCGGATAGTGCGCGACGGTGACAACTCCTCAACGATTGAGGGAATCTCGGAGCGTGGCCATACTGGGCGCCCCTGCTCGGGCGGCGTTCGGCGCCCACGCTCGAGCCGGCCGGACTGCAGCGCCCTCGAGGCGCTCGATCACTCGCTGCGTCCATTCCGCGCGGCTGTCAGTCGTGTGCAGCCACAATGTGATGACTTCTCCAACGGGCCCCCAAGACACCACGTTCGTATCCGACGGCAGATGCGCGGCGATGTTGGCTCGCCACGTGTCCATCGCCTGCGCGCGCTTCCGCAGCAGGCCGATGGCCTGGGCGCGTGGAAGATCGTCGATGAGGCCGACGGCTGCCGCGAGGAGGTCGAGCCGCGGCTCCCGGCTGGAGAGCGCGTTGCGAAGCAAGGCAAAGTATTCATCCTCGCCCCTCGTGGTCACCTCGTATTCCACACGCGGTGGCCCACCCGCCACGCTCGGACTGTGAGGATTGAGACCGCCCAATGAAGACGTGGGGTGACTCATCAACGCCTGGTGGGTCACACCCGACGCAGTGCGCCTCACTGAGCGCCGGCCTCAGAGCTGTATGCCTACTGAGTGCCCTTTCTAGTGTTTCGTAACGTAAGTCATGTTAATATCCCTCTGCGGATTCTGGAGCCCGGAGGGGGCATGGCCAATCATTCGCGTGCGATCGTGTTGCGTCCGGCCGACCGGGCCGCACTCGAACGTCTGC
>JBOGIN010000035.1:0-5802 GCA_050742275.1 Vicinamibacteraceae bacterium | reverse complement strand
CCCAAGTGTCTCATCGCCACGACCCGCGTCTTGTCCCGAGTGTTGTAGATCGTCAGGCGGAGCGGGGCGGGTGGACCGTCCCGACGGAGGCGCACGTCGATTCGGTTCGCGAGGCGCAGCTCGGCGGCAGTCACCTCCTGCGAGACGACGGTCTCTCCGGCCAGCTCACCATCCGGCTTCAGGTCGTGAACGACGTCCCACGGCATCATGTCGTCGACGAAGGGATTGATCCATTCCGCGGCGGGCGAGCCGGCGTGCCAGTTGTAGGGTGAGGTATACCGTGAACCGTTGACGTATGCCTGACGCAGGAGCAGCGTCTTGTCTGGGGCGTGGCCAGAGACGGAGCTCTCCAGATTGGGATTGGCGATGCGGCCGAACTCACGCAGTTTCTGTAGGTGATGGAAGCCACCGGGGTTGTAGCCGTTCAGGGAGATGTACTCGGCGCCGGGCCGTGCATGTTCGACCACGCCTTGAGCGGTGCTCGGGAAGATACCGCTGTAGTACGGCTCCTGCATGCGCGAGTAGATCTCGCTGTGGATGTTGTGGCGAAGCATGTCCTTGGGATAGACGAGCCGTCCATCGACGACCTGAATGCGCTCACGCGGCAGCCCTCGGTAGAAAAGATCAGCGAAGAGTTGCTGATGATGCGATTGGTTCTTGTAGAGCCACGCCTTCTCTGCTTCGGATAGTCCGTCAGTTGGGTCGAGCGTGACGCCCTCTTCGGCTGCCGCGGCCACGGTGTAGGGATTGTAATCAGCATAGAGATCGCGGCGCTCCACGCCTCCGTTGTATTCCGTGTAGGCGTTGTCCGCGACGCCGATCCCGTTGCGCTTCGACCAGTAGACGCTCTCATTGGCCGTCGAGAACGGCAGCAGCCGCCAGGTTTCGCCTTGACTCTCCAGCTCGGACAGCAGGTGGCCGACCTCGTCGAGCGACTCCTTCGCCTTGCGGGCGTAGTACGCATTGAGATCCGGATGGTGCCAGGTCAGCCAGGGCGTGTTGCCCCAGATATTCGGCACCGACAATCCGTACTGTGGCTCGTAGTCGTCTCCAAGCAGGTCGGAAAGGCGCTGCGTCTCACCACCAGGGTTGACGTACGTGTCTTTGTCCGGGCCGGTCCGGTCCTGAGGGCTCCACAGGATCTGTTGGTATTGCAGATCGCCGAAGTAGCCGCCCTTGCCGTCCGGAATCCCCCTGGGCGTGCCCTCCCAGTCGGCCGTCGACTCGATCGCGAACGGCAGGCCGTACTCACGACTGAGCCGCAGGTAGCGCTGATAGTTCGCCGCCATCTGTGCGCCGGTGCGCACGGTGAAGTAATCCAGGAAGCCCATGCCGAGCCTGACGCGACCGCTCGAGTGGATGTTCTCCTTGATGTAGTCGAGCCGCTCGCGAAACAGCTCGTCCGACAGGTAGTCCTGACCGAGAACGAAGACAATTCGATCGGGTACGCGCATGTCCTGCCGCGTCACCATTCTCGTGAGGTCGGCGTAGGTCCAGATTTCGCTGAAGTAGGCGGGCTCGGTAGTCGTGCCCTCGACGGTCACGTCAATCCAACCGTCTCGCAGGACGTTGGGGTCGCGCGTGTCGAGGAAGACGCTGCTGTGCGGGCCGCCGCCGGGATCATGGGACGCAGGGTCGCGCACGTAATGGAGCTGGCCATCGAGATACACGCGGAACCCAAAGCTGGCACCCCAGGCATCGTTTGGCCGCAGCTCCCGAAGCTGCAACGTCAGCGGCTGATCCTTCGGGGCTTGGAGGCGGGCGGTGAAGCGTCCACCGCCGGCGACGGAGCGCGCCGTGAAGCGCTCCGTCAACTGGCCTTGCTCGACCGTTCCCGTTTGCATCTCGCTGGCGCCGTCGCTGGTGAGCTCGTGCGTGGCTTCGCTCTGCGCATCTCCCAGACGAACGCGGTCCGCGACGCTTCCCCGCGGAATGGCAGAGACGCTCGCTGTTGCTCCGAGGGCTCGCGCCCGCAACGATCCGTCACCCGCCAGCGGTACGATGGCCGCGAGCCCGGCCAGGACGATTCCGGTCCTCATGCCGCTGTCTCTCATGTCGTTGGACTGTGCGGGCTCTTATATCACGGCGACTCATTGCTATGGAACAGTGAGCACGCCGATGCCGTTGGGCACGGGACGCTCGAAGTCGCCCGGCGCAAGGTTCTTCACGGTCACCTCGGTCGTCTCGGGCTCGCGGACCACCAAGGTCGACGACCCGCCGCCATCGAGGTTGACGCCGGAGGCAGCGCCTAGCGACAGCAGGAGCGCAGCCAGCTCCGCATAGGTCATGCCGGCGGCGTTGCGATCCAGCGCGAGCAGGAACAGCTTCCGGCCGTTCGCGCTGACGCCCGCCCCGCTGCGCACGGCGGCCACCGTGTCGTTCAGGCCGGGCAGCGGCGCGCCGCCGCGCAGGATGGGATGCCCTCCAACCGCGAAGAGGAACGGCACGCGCTCGGAGGATGCCAGGTAGTAGCTGACGTTCACCTCGTCGCCAATCTGGAGCAGGCGGAGATTGCTTGCGCCCTCTTCTCGGCCGAGCAGCACCACGCTCTGCCGTGGGATGCTGCCGGACCCCGGCTCGGGGGAGACCGCGACGACGCGTCCATGCCGCACCGTGACCTCGTGCACGTCGAGGCTGCAGGGATCCTCGCGCCGCTCGTCGGTGCCGCAGATCCCCCGCTTCCGGGACACCTCTCCCCACGCCCGGTTGAACGCCCCAATGCCACCTTCGGCGATCGCGTACTGATTCAGCCCGCGCACGTCGTGGGTGCCGTACGGTGTGCTCAACCGGCCCCGCAGCGTCAGCCTGCCGAGGCGGCCCACCCGGTCCACACCGACGCCAATCACATCTTCGACCGCGGTGCCCGGCGGCAACGACGGCCCGAAGCGTTGGCTGGTCGGCACGGCGCCCTTGAGCGAGATGCCCGTAGCCTTCGCCGGGCCAACCGGCGCATTCGTCGGCACCACGTCAGGCTGCGTCACGCTGATGTTGAAGAAGTCGCCGTTGACACCGGCGACCGCATGCCGCTCGTCCGCCATGTCCGAGAGCGGCTGGCGCTCCGCCACCACGCCGGGATACAGAAGATCGACGAACACCTTTGGATCCCATAGATCCACCTCGACGACGTGGGCGCGTGCGATTCCGCGAGGGGTGGTGACATCGAGCGATTCGTACGTCACACCTCGGGCGAGCCGTTGACCGCTTGCCGCTTCGGTCGGCAAGCTCGCTACGGGGCCGCCAACGAGGGCGGCGACCGTAAGCAACGTTAGCAGCGTGAGCCGAGAGGGGAGCGTCGTCGTGCGTGCGTACACTGGTGAGCGCATGCGAGATCCTTTCGAATGGCCCGAGCCATGGGTGGCGGGTGGGCGCCCTATCCTAAACCGCGAATGTGCAAACCGTGAGACGAGATCGTGGCCGAGCGCCTGCAGGCTGACTTCGTGCGCTTCAGAGAAATCTCATGGCGCCTTCAGGGTTCTCTAACGCCTTCCCGCTGGGTCATCCCCTACCGTCGTAGATGGGCGCGCTCCTATGGGCGTGCCAAGAAGCGGCCCCGAAGGCCTGCGCCACGAGGCAGAGGAGGATCCTGAACATGTCGAGCCCTTCCGGACGGTGCGCGGTTGTTGTCGGCGGTAGTGTGGCCGGCCTGCTGGCCGCACGCGTGTTGGCGGAGCACTTTCGCCAAGTGATCGTCATCGAGCGGGATGAGCTGCCGGACGTGGCGGTCCCCCGCGCAGGGGCGCCGCAGGCGTTCCATGTGCACGTGCTGCTTCAGCGAGGCCGCCAGATCATGCGCGAGCTCTTGCCCGACCTCGAGGCAGACCTGCTGTCCAAGGGGGCGTCGCTCCTCGACTTTGCGAAGGATGTGGCCTGGTTGAACCCAGCTGGCTGGGCCGTGCGCTACGACTCGACTCTCCCTACGCTCGCTTGTAGCCGCTCGCTTCTCGAATGGGCCGTTTGCCGGCACGTCATGCGAGACGCGGGCATCGAGATCCGGTCGGGCGTCGAGGTGGTTCGCCTCATCGAGCGCCGCGGCGCGGTCGTTGGCGTGAAGATCCGCGCTGCCCGATCGTGGGAGGATCCAGGCCAGACCCTCGATGCGGACTTCGTTGTCGACGCGAGCGGACGCGGCTCGATGGCACCCCGGTGGCTGGAGATGCTCGGGTACGCCCGCCCCTTCGAGACGACGGTCAATGCCTTTCATGGGTACGCCAGCCGTCTCTTCCGTGCACGCGATGACGTTGCGCGAGACTGGAAGGGGCTCTACGTCCAGCCGGCGCCTCCGGGCATGGGACGCCTCGGCATCCTCGTGCCGATCGAGGGGAGACAGTGGCACGTCTCGCTGGGTGGCGCCGAGCGGGACTATCCGCCCGCAGACGAGCAGGGCTTTCTCGACTTTGCGCGGTCGCTTCGAAGCAATATCTTGCACGAGGCCATCAAGGATGCAGAGCCGCTCTCACCAATCCGGACGATGCACGCCACGGCCAACCGTGTTCGCCACTTCGAGTGGCTCATACGCTGGCCTGCCGCCTTCGTCGTGCTCGGCGATGCGGCCTGTGCGTTCAACCCAATCTATGGACAAGGGATGACGACGTCCGCCATCGGCGCGCTGTTGCTGCGGGATCAGCTGCGTGTGCGACGCGGCAGGCCGTACACGACGGCGGCCTGGAGCGCACGGTTCCAGAAGCGGTTGGCGGCCATCAATGCCGTGCCCTGGATGCTCGCCACGGGTGAGGACTGTCGCTACGAGTGCACGGTGGGGCGGCGGCTCGATCTCAAGATGCGGTTGATGCACCGGTACGTGGACCGGGTCATCGCGCTCACGACCACTGACGCCGCCGTCCGTGACGTGCTGCTCCGCACGTTCAACCTGGTGGTTCCGCCCAGCAAGCTGTTTCAGCCGTCGATCGTGGCCAAGGTTGCCCGCCAGGCAATGACATGGACCAACCCGGTCGCTCGCTTGAAGCGATACGCCCTCATGGAGCGAGAGCACGTCACCTCATGAGCGGCACGAGCAGCGCCATCGTTGCGGCGGTGAAGAACATGGCCGCCACCACGCCGAACATGAAGATTCCTGAGAAGGCGAAAGCGCTCAGCACGCCGGCGATTGCCATGAGCGGTGCGACGATGAGCATGCCGAGCGTCCTGCTCACCACGGGCCGCGCAACCACTTCGGACGGTGGCGCGTCCTGAGAGCCTGCCGAATGATGCGCCGAATGACGCATAGCGCCCTGCGCTGCGAGGCGCTCCAGCCGTGTCGAAATGGGCGGGTGAGAGCGCGCGCCGCCGAGCTCTTCGGTGAACGCCTTTCCTTGCCCCTTCTGCTCTGCCGCGTGCGCAACGACAATTTGACCGACCGTGGCCACGGCAGCCGCGGTTCCACCCGTCTCTGCCTGTCTGGCCGCTCGCAAGCGCTCCTGAAGGGCAGCATATTGTCGCCTCTCCGCCGCTTCCGGTCCGACCACGAAAAGGTGTGAGAACCACTGTCCGCCCGGCACCACACCGCCTTCCGCCTCCAGGTGCGCCAGGGCGCGCGCCAATCCGTCGGGGTGACGAGTGAGCTCGACGGCCGTCGCGTCTGCCAGGTGACGGCGCGTGCGCCAGACCCGCATCATGAGGGGGCCGACGACGGTGGACCGCACGAGCCAGACCTGCATTCGCAGGAGCAACAAGAGGATGTAGCAGATGAGAAAGGGAAAGAAGACCACTTGAAGCATGGGCAAGCGGCTGAACAGCCTGCCCAAGAACGTCCGTGGCTGCTTTCGACCGGCATCCGCGAGCACGCCCTGAATGCCATCCTCGCGG
>JBOGIN010000034.1:0-2768 GCA_050742275.1 Vicinamibacteraceae bacterium | reverse complement strand
CCGGTGAGGACAATGAGCGTCTGCTCCGCCAGGCCGTGCTCGTCCACCGCCTCGAACAGCCGCCCCAGTTGCCGGTCCATGTCAGCCAGGACCGCAAAGAACTTCCGATCCTCGTCGCTGCGTCCCTTGCCGGCGAACTCATCCACCGCGCCGGGCGCCGGTTGAAACGGGTCGTGCACGTCGTTGAGCCAGACCTGCAGGTAGAACGGCGCCTGTTTCTGTCGCTCGATGAAGTCAATCGCGCGATCCACATAGACGCGTGTCTGTTCGTGCTTCGCGACACGTGTGATCTCACCGCGACCGAGCCGCGCACTCCGATCGGACAATTTGCCGGGCGGAAGGAGACGGTCGCCGAGCCCCTCGAAGGAGACGAGCGACTCGTCGAAGCCGTATTCCTGCGGCAGCGGTGCGTCGCCGACGTCGCGTCCGCCGCCCATGTGCCATTTGCCGAAGTGTGCGGTGGCATAACCGGCGGCTTTGAAGGCGCGGGCAATAGCAGGCGCGCGTGGATCGAGAAAATCCGCCATGCCGCGGCGTCTATTGGCCGCGCGGTCGTTCAGGAACGAATGGATCCTCCAGCGCCGTGGATACTGGCCGGTTGTGAAAGCGACCCGTGAAGGCGAGCAGATCGGCGAGCTCACGTGGAATTGCGTGAGGCGCGTTCCCTCGGCGGCCAGCCTGTCGATGTTCGGTGTGGGGACCGTCCGGTTTCCCGTGCAGCCGAGATCACCGTAGCCAAGATCGTCAATGAGAATGAAGATGACGTTCGGCTTCTCGCGGGCCGCTGTAACCGGGACGGCTCCGCCCGTCGTCAGCAGGGTCAACGCGAGCGCCGGAAGGAATGCACGCAGATTGATGTACGCTAGCATGTCGAGACCGCCGCATCTTAGCACTCCTCGAGCCCATGAGAAGGGACTCGTCATGGTCGAGAACATCCAGCGACCCGCTGGCCACGTCCTGTCGGTGCTCCAGAAGGCGTAAGCGCGCATGCACAAGAAAAAGGCCGCCATCGTTGCTTGCCTCCTCCTGTCTGCGTGCACTGAGGCACGTTCCGACGGTCCGCGACCGCCGCTCACTCTCGAGAAGGCGCAACCGCCGTTCGTTGGAAAGGTCTGGACGTCGACCGACGCGGCGGCTGCCCCGGGCACGGTCCGCATCTTCCTGTCGAACGGCACGCTCGTGATGGACTCCTGTTGGGAAACGTATCAGCTCGCGCGATGGCGGTCAGTCGACGAGCGGCGGATCGAATGGCAGGAAGGCACTGAAAAGATTCAGGCGGAGGTCGTTGAGGTCGCCGACGATCGGCTGGTGCTGCAACTGCAGCTCGTCGGAGAAACCAAGGCGGAAGCCTATCGCGCGGCACGGATCCCGTACGTGTGTCCAGATATGCCGCGATAACGCGGCAACCCTCCGACTACGACAGTCACGGCGTCACCACCTGGGATCGATCTCCCGACCCGGTAAGCGTAGCGGTCATACGTATCGGCGCATGAGGACGTTGGTGTCTCCTACGATCTTCACGGGCTCGAAGCCGGCTCGTTCGAACATGGACACGGTGCCGGCGTGAGAGACGTTGCCAAAGCTTCCGCGGATCGCTTTGACGGGCCCTACACCCGAGACGTCCGCTTCGGGCCAGACGCGTGTCCGGACATACTCCTCGACCTCGGGCGAGCGCTTGCCGTAGGTCCGCTGGAGCTCACGGACACGGCGGTCGATGTGCGGGTACGCAGCCGCGATCGGACAACCCTCAACCCAACCTCCACCGTGCTTGCGGATCGACTCAACAACCGCCGCCAATGCGACTCCCGCAACGCCCTGCCTCCGGTGCTTCCTGTGCGTGACAAAGCACGTGATCCGCCACTGAGAGGTGGGATGGCAAGCTCCTGTGACAACGCGCCGTGGCTGGACCACCCCTGGGATGGGAAGTTCCTCCACCCGGCCGTACTGGCACCATCCCACCGGCTCGCCTTCGGCGTAGACCAGGATGCCGCGGGTCCGGCCGTGCTCGACGAGCTCCCGCATCTCGTGCTGATTCCGTACCCGCTGCTCGGCTCGGGTACGGAACTTGGCTATGGGCAGATGACACCCACGGGGATTCAGCATGCAGGCGCAGAAGTCCCAGCCACCGCCCTGTGAGAAGAGCCGCACAAAGTCCGGCCACGTCTTCGTCGACAGCTCCTTGGCCGTGAAACGGGCTCCATCCGCGGCCATCGGGTCCACCTACATGTTCCGGCGTCGTGCACACCTGCTCACGCTACATCACGCGACCGTGCCGTAATCCCAAACCTGACGTGTTCCACACGCTGGAGACAGACGATCACCTCCAACAGATTCCGCGCCCGCGGACTCCCCCGCGGCCCAAACATGCGCATTACGCTCTTCGGGGACTTGTGTAACCGCGTGCTCAGATCCTCGAAGCCAACCGTGGCGTTGATGTAGTCACGAAGGATCGTCTTTCCGGTGTCGAGATCCCCCGCGACGAGACACTCGACACCCTCGCGGAGTAGCTCGCGCCGATAGGCAGGATCCCGCTGCATCCGTGCTTGGACTGTGTCTTTAAGGCTCGTGTGAGTTGTCTGCCTTAACGCCAAATGACGGTGGGTGCTTGATTTAGTGCCGGGAGTGGGTCTCGAACCCACACGGGCCGTGAAGCCCAGAGGATTTTAAGTCCTCAGCGTCTGCCAATTCCGCCATCCCGGCGCTCACACGGTCTCTTACAGGGGCGCGGCTAGATCGGGACGCCCGGAATCCCGGTCGCTCCGCTGCTC
>JBOGIN010000033.1:0-1732 GCA_050742275.1 Vicinamibacteraceae bacterium | reverse complement strand
GCGTAGAGGCGGACGGCTCGATATTCTGCTGTGCTCATTGTTCGACCGCCGCCGGGGTTGGTGGCTTGTCGGATCGCGCGGGCACGACGTGAGCTCGAGAGACATGCGCTCACCCTCGGGAGTATGTGAGCACGCTCGGCCTGCCTCCGGACGAGAGCCGGCGGACTTCTCCAGCCAGGAAGCGCGAATGATCCCGAGCTGAAGGGCAGGATTGTCCAACATCAGATCGTTGAAGAGCGCTTCCCGGACGAGCAGTAGTCTGACGTCACCGCACAGGAACAGTCTCAGGCGTTGCGTCATGCTGCGCCATTGTGACATCCTGCGGTGAAACGAGGGCGTGCGACCGTAGAGTGCCGGACTCCTCGAACCCGTCCAGAGCGACGCTGTCTATTCGGCCCCGCCTGGGCAGTCACGACTGACCAGTTTCGAAAAGACACTCTTCTCCCCGCCCGTGGTCTGCTCCTGATACACGAACGCGAGCCCCTTCTCGTTGAACTTCCGAAAGAACTCATCCCACGAGATACCCCCGAGCGATTCTTCGCCACCATATCCGGGGAAATCTATTCGCAGGAGCCCCGGGTCCTCCTGCTCTCCGGTGCCGGCGACACGCGAGGGATGGCCGCCGCGATCCTCGACCCAGCGGCGAATCTCGTCATGGTCCGTCGTCACATGGCTGCTCGTTCTAGGCATGATGCTCCCACCGCCTACCGGCGGCCCCTCCTCCAAGATGGCGCTCGCACCAGGCGATCGCGAGCCGTGCGACCTCCTCGAGTGCGCCCGGTTCCTCGAACACGTGCGTGGCGCCAGGTACGATCTCCAGCGCGACTGGTGTACCCATCTGCCGCATTGCATCACGATTCAGCTCGATGACAGGCTGGTCGCTTCCCCCAACGATGAGCAGCGTAGGCGCTTGCACGCGCGACAGCGCTGCGCCGGCCAGATCAGGACGGCCTCCGCGGGAGATGACGGCGCGCGTGATTTCCGGACGCTCGGCCGCAGCGATCAGGGCCGCCGCAGCGCCCGTGCTCGCACCGAAGAAGGCGATATTCAACTCCCGCAGCCGAGCGTCGTGCCGCGACCAGTCCGCGGCGCCAATCACACGCCGTCCGAGCAGGTCGATGTCGAACCGATGCTCGCGCGTGAGCTCGTCTTGCGACTCCTCCTGTGACGTGAGCAGGTCGAGCAAGAGCGTCGCGAACCCGGCCGCGCCCAGCGCGCCGGCTACCGCGCGATTGCGCCGACTGAAGCGACTGCTGCCGCTGCCGTGCGCGAAGATGACGAGTCCAGCGGCGCGGTCGGGCACGCTCAGGTCGGCATCGAGCGTGACCTGTCCCAAGGCGATCCGTAGAGCTCCGTGGATGACGTCGGATGGCATGGCACAACCCCTGTGGTCAGGCCGAGGCGCTTTGCCGGCGTGCCCGCGGACCGATGCGAGTCAGGCGGAGGAGGAGCCGCGGCGTGCACCATCAGCGCGCGCCGGCTACCGCCTCGGCGCTCTCTCGCAGCAGCTCTCGGATTTCCACATCTGCAGTTTGTGCGAAATCCTGATACCATTGTCCAACCGCTGCGAATGCCTCAGGCGTGCGCGCGCAGATGACTTCGTCGGCAAGGTCGGCGATCTCGCGGCAGGTGTCAGGTGCTCCAATGGGAACCGCGACAACCGTGCGCGATGGCGCATGCGCTTGCGCCGCCTGCACCGCGGCCTTCATCGTCGAGCCGGTCGCCAGGCCAT
>JBOGIN010000032.1:0-3358 GCA_050742275.1 Vicinamibacteraceae bacterium | reverse complement strand
CGGCCGGAGGCCGCGCTCCGCTAGAACTGAGACTCAGTCTCATATCAGCTGCAGCAGAATATCTCCGACCAAATTGGTCGGTCAAGTACTGGTCGGGAACAGTCGGGCCGATATGTCACGAACCAGGCCGAGGGCCGCCTCGATTCGCTACTCGGCTCTGAGGGCCTCCGCGGGATCAATGCCGGCCGCGCGCCGCGCGGGAATCAAACAGGCGGCTCGCGTGTTCAAGAGTGAACATCCCTCATGGGCTCGTTCAGCTATAATTGTAAGGTTTAAGTGCTCACTCGTGGCCTGGCAGGCGATGCACCCACACGCCGCCAGAATCCACCTCGGCACTCTATACCGCACGGCAGCCGGAACACATGAAACGACTCGCCATCCTCGGCAACCACTTGCCCCGCCAGTGCGGCATCGCCACATTCACGACGCACCTGGCCGAGGCGTTGGCGACGGAGCTGCCGGAGGTGGATCGATTCGTGGTTGCGATGAACGATGCCGGCCGGCGGCACGCCTATCCGCCCCGCGTCCGGTTCGAGGTCGCGGAGGGCGACCTCGCCTCGTATCAGCGCGCAGCAGACTTCCTGAACGTCAATCAGGTCGATGTGCTCTCCGTCCAGCACGAGTATGGGATATTCGGCGGCAAGGCCGGCGCGCACCTCTTCGCCATGTTGCGGGAGCTCCGCATGCCGATTGTGACGACGCTCCATACCGTTCTGTCGCAGCCGAGTGTGGCGCAGCGCGCAGCGATCGACGAGCTGGCGCGCCTGTCGCAGCGCCTCATCGTCATGAGCAGGTCCGGCGCAGAGCTGCTCCGGAGCGTCCACGGCATTTCCGATGATCGGATCGATCTGATTCCCCATGGGATTCCGCACGTCACAGCCGACCGCCACAGCAAGGACCGCCTTGGCGTCAACGGCAAGACCGTCATTCTGACGTTCGGGCTGCTCTCCCGCGACAAGGGCATCGAACATGTCGTCGATGCGTTGCCGGCCATCCTCGCCGCCCATCCAGACACCGTCTATATCATTCTGGGCGCCACGCATCCGCACGTCATCGAGCAGGAGGGGGAGGCGTATCGTCTGATGCTCGAGACCCGAGGTCGACAGCTGGGCGTGGCCGCGAGCATGATCTTCCACAACCGGTTCGTGAGCCAGGAGGAGCTGACCGAGTTCCTCTCCGCCACAGACATTTACATCACGCCATACCTTCAGCCCGAGCAGATCACATCGGGGACATTGGCCTATGCCGTCGGCGCCGGGAAGGCCGTCATCTCGACGCCTTACATCTACGCGCGCGAGCTTCTCGACGAGGGACGAGGCGTGCTCGTGCCGTGGAGGGATTCACACGCGATCGCGGAGGAAGTCATCAGCCTGATCAGCGACCATGACCGGCGCCGGATGATGTGCGCCCGAGCGGCGGCGCATGGCGTCGGGATGACGTGGCCGGCCGTCGCTGGCCGCTACGTCGAGAGCTTCGCACGGGCACGAACCGAGCACATGCACCGCCGTCGGACGGCATTCCATGCACAGACGCTCGCCACTCGACCTGCTGGCCTGCCCGAGATCAGCCTGAGACACGTGCAGGCGATGACCGACGACACGGGAATGCTCCAGCACGCCAGGTTCAGCATCCCGCGATACGAGGACGGCTATTGCCTGGACGACAATGCGCGAGCGCTGCTGCTCATGGCGCTCCTCGAGGATGCAGGCTACGACGATCCAAGGGTGGTCCGTGCGCTCGCGGCGCGCTATCTCGCCTTCGTCAGCTATGCATTCGACCGGACGTCCGGCCGCTTCAGGAACTTTCTCTCATACGCGCGGCAGTGGCTCGAGCTGTGCGGATCGCAGGACAGCCATGGGCGCGGGCTTTGGGCGCTCGGCACCGTCGTGGGCCGCGCGGGCGATCCGGGCCGACACAGTCTCGCCGGCGAGCTGTTCCACGCGGCGATGCCGGCGGTCACCACGTTCACGAGCCCACGGGCCTGGGCCTACGCGCTCCTGGGTATCGACGAGTACCTGCGAGCGTTCCAGGGCGATAGCAGCGTCGAAGCCCTGCGTGTCACGCTCGCAGAGCGCCTACTCGACCTGTTTCAGCGGACGAGCCGACGAGACTGGCCCTGGTTCGAGAATTCCGTCACCTACTGCAACGGCCGCCTGTCGCAGGCGCTCATCATCTCCGGTGACCGCATGCGTCGGGCGGACATGACCGAGGCTGGAGTGTCCTCGCTCGACTGGCTCCTGTCCGTGCAATCATCCGCGGACGAGCAGTTCGCGCCGATTGGATCCAAGGGGTTCTATGAGCGAGCGGCGCCGCCCGCGGCGTTCGACCAACAACCTGTCGAGGCATGCGTGATGGTCTCCGCGTGTCTCGAGGCGTACCGCATCAGCCATCACGACCGCTGGGCGGCACACAGCCGGTGGGCGTTCAACTGGTTTCTCGGCGAGAATCACCTGCAGCACTGGCTCTTCGATCCATCGACCGGGGGCTGCCGCGATGGGCTCCACGCGGACCGGCCCAATCAGAATCAGGGCGCCGAAGCCACACTCTCATTCCTGCTCGCACTGCACGAAATGCGGACCGTCGAGGCACTGGATGTGCACGACGTCCCTGTGCAGGACCTTCAGCCAACATCATGACGTCGCGTCAGCGCTACGAAACACTCTTCCATCGACACGAGCGGAATCCGATTCTCACGGCGGCCGACTGGCCGTACCCCGCACACACCGTGTTCAACGCCGGTGCCACGCGGCTTCGAGACGGGACGACGGTGCTCCTCTGCAGGGTGGAGGATCGACGCGGCCACTCGCACCTGTGCGCCGCGCGATCCAGCAACGGCGTCGACGGCTGGACAATCGATGCCGAGCCCACGCTTCGCGCCGACCCGGACCGGTATCCAGAAGAAATGTGGGGCATCGAGGACCCCCGCATCACCTTCGTCGAGGAGCTCGATCGGTACGTCGTGGCGTATACCGCGTTCAGTCGAGGCGGCCCGGGCGTGGCGCTGGCACTGACCGAGGACTTCGTGCATTTCGAGCGCCTCGGTCTCGTCATGCAACCAGACGACAAGGACGCGGCGCTGCTGCCGCGCCGCATCGACGGCAACTTCGCCTTGCTCCATCGGCCGTTGACCGACATGGGCGCGCACGTCTGGATCTCCTTCTCACCGGACCTGCGCAATTGGGGCAGACACAAGCTCGTGCTGCCGGCGCGCCGCGGATCCTGGTGGGACGCGAACCGCGTCGGTCTCTCGCCGCCCCTCATCGAGACGTCGCGAGGGTGGCTCATGCTCTATCACGGCGTCCGGCGGACGGCCGCCGGCTGCTTGTATCGCATCGGGGTGGCGCTGTTGGACTTGGAC